>CAIMWE010000077.1 GCA_903845115.1 uncultured Acidobacteriota bacterium
CAGCCGGCGCCTGGAACCGGCGGAAGCGCGGTGGCAGACCGTCTTCATGAACGGCGCCATGGCCGGACCCATCTACCACGCCAGCAACCTCCACCACGGTCTGAGCGTCCTGGACCCAACGGCCGACGTGCGGCTCCTCGAATTCTGCTTCCGCGTCCCCCCGGAGGAAGACGTCCACGACGGCGGCGACAGGATGCTGATTCGGCGCGCCATGGAAGGGCTGCTCCCGCCCGCCGTGCAGTGGAACACCCTTCGCGGGTCGCAGGCGGCCGACATCGGCTTCCGGCTCCTGGACCACCCGGCGGACATGGAGGACGCCCTCGGGCGCCTCGCCAGCAGTCACACCGTGCGGGAGTACCTGGACGTGGAGGGGATGAGGCGGGCGTGGGAAGAGCTGCAACGCGCGGTCACCCCTTCGACCTCCGGCAAGGCCGCCATCTTCCTGCTCCGGGGCATCATGGCCGGGGAGTTCCTGCTCCAGGCCGGCGGCGACTCCGGGCCCGGCGGATGAGCGAAGGGTTGCCGGGAGCCTTCGGTGCCTTGACTTGATGCCTTTTGCAACGGGCCCTCATCCCTCTCGTTCCATCCTTCTTCCCCTCGCGAACGATCTCCCGGCCCCAGACCGCGCCACCTACCCGGCGTCTGTCGCCACGATCTCCAGCAGCTTCTCGTCATGGGCGCGTTCGAGGAACACCAGCACGTCGGCCAGGCACTGCTCCGGGCCGACCTCGTAGCGCCTGCACAGCTCGGCGCAGAGCCCTTCCACGGTGCGGGGCTCCTCCAGGAGGTTCCAGATCGCCGCTCCGATGTCGTCCATCGTGTAGTAGGCGTTGTTCTCCAGGTGCATCATGGCCAGCTCCGGGCCCTGGCCCAGGCCGGCCGCGAGCACCCGGGAGGAGCGAACGACACGGGTTGCGGGGGTCAGAGTCGTCTTCATCGGTCAGTACACCGGCTCGTCCTTCCCGTCGAGATACCCGAACCTCCGCATCGTATCGCGGTGAGCGTCGACGACCCTCCGGGCCAGCTCCGGGCTCAGCTCCTCTCGCCAGCTCCCGGCCCGCCCCTTGCCGAAGAACGGCCGGGTGGAGCCGGGACCCCGCTCCGCGAAGCCCTCTTCCGTCTCCTGGGCCTGCAAACGGTCGAACCGCGTGTCGTCGAGCGCCCGCCGGAGCCGCTCCGGGTCGACGGGCAGACCGGCGAAGCGGACGATGGCCGTGAAGGCGGCGGCCGGGTCCGCCAGCAGGTCCTCGTAGCGCGTCACCAGCAGCGGCAGGCCGGAGTCGTCGACCCAGCTGCGCACGTGGCCGCTCCACGAGAGAAGCCTCTGGGTCAGCTGGCTGCCCGGGCGGTCCTGGCTCCGGCTCGCCGCGTAGGCGTCGTCTCCCAGCCGCGCGACCATCTCTTCCAGCGAGCAGCCGGCGTGATGAGCATAGGAGACCGCCACGTCCAGCGGATTGCGCACGACGTAGATCCCGCCGGCGGTGGCCTCGGCCGGAAAGAGCGGCTCGCCGCAGGGGCCGCGTCTCCAGGCGTCGTGGACCTTCAGGAAGACGGGGCGCGTCTGCCGGGCCGCCAGCGCCCGGTAGACGCGCGGCCGGTACCGCTCGATCTCCTCCGGCGTCAGGACCGAGGAGTCGACTCCCGCGAATTCCTCGAACATCTCCCGGGAGGCGGCGATGTGGCCCCCCAGGTGGTTGATGTGAAGGGATTCGGCGTCCTCCTTGCGATAGCTGGCCAGGAAGAGGCGCACCCAGGTGTTACCGGACTTCGGGTAGGAGGCCAGCCACCAGATCGTCTTCACGCTTCCGCCGGAAGGTCCGCGAGGACGGCGTCGGCCATCTCGGCGGCGCACATCGGGCTGAACGGCCGGCGGAGGCGCTTGAGCGCGAGAAGAGGAGCCATCCGGGTGACCATCTGGAAGTGAGCCTGGCGCAGGCCGAGCCCCTCGAGGAACGGCATCCCCGCCGTCCGGTAGAGCAGGACCTTGAACGCCTCGGCCGTCTCGATCGGCGTCAAGGTCACCTCGGGCCGTCCGTGCGGCGTCAGGACGTAGGCGGCTCGCACCCGAAGGGAGGTCGAGGTCGGGGGGCAAGCCACGGGGACGCTGTACTTCTCTTCTTCCGGGCGGACCCGCGGCAGGTGCTCCGGCGTGAACCCGAAGTGCCGAGCGCTGTCGGCCCACAGGTTCAGGCGCGGGAAGACGGGGAGGACCTCTATCCCTCCGTTCACCAACCGGAGGGGAGCGATGTCGTCGGAGAGAAGGGGATGTCCGCGGCGGACGAACTCGGCGGCCAGGGTCGACTTCCCTGCACCGGAGAAACCGGCGAAGAGCACTGCCCCCCCGGGAACGCCGAGGGCGGCGGCGTGAAGCGGGAGGAGGCCGCCGCGCTGTTGAAGAAGCACGGCAAGGACGACGTTGAGGAGGAAGAGCCGGACCGCCTCGTCGCTCGCGCCGGGCGAACGGTCGATCGTCACGGTCGCCCCGTCCTCCACGAGGTACCGCGCCACCCCCTCGATCTCGAACAGGAACTGGCCCGGCCGGGCCTGGTGGAGCACACCGACGGTTCGAGGCATTTCGAGGGCCGTGGGGACGGCGCCCCAGCCGAATACCACGTCCGGCGGCGCCTCGGCCGGAGCCAGCTCCGGCAAGACGAACGGGCTGGAGAGGACCAGTCCGCTGGTGCGATAGACGAATCCGCTCACCGGCCCCTCAGAGAGCGTCGGGAACTTCCGGAAGGCCGGCGGTCAAAGGGGGATCCAGCGGAAGACTCTGACTCAGGGGCC
>CAIMWE010000078.1 GCA_903845115.1 uncultured Acidobacteriota bacterium
GGGCTTCGGAGACCGCGACCGCGGCCCGCGCCCCGGTGGCGGCGGCTTCCGCGGCGGCCGCCCCGGCGGCGGCGGCTTCCGCCCCCGCTGAGAATCCCGATCCCCCGAACCCCGGCAGTCTTCAAGCGCCCCGGCAACCCCTGGGCGCTCGTCTCTTCGGCACTGCTCTCGTCACCCGCGGCGGCTGGTCCGGCTCCAGCGAGTGGATGGGCGTGCCGTGCGTCAGCTCCTCGGCCGCTGAGAAGCTCTTCCGGCACAGGGTCATGATCCTCCTTCAAGGCTGGACCCGGCTCCTGGGCGAGATGGAAGCCCGGACGGTACGATGGGTGCCGGAGGAGTGACGACCGTTCGACGTTTCCTGCCCCTGCTGCTCGAGCGAAGCCCTGATTCCATCCGGAGCCAGGAGAGCGGGTTGATCCTCCTCAACCTGTCGATCCTCGGCGGAATCGCGCTGGTCCACGCCCTCTTCGGACCGGTCTTCGGGAGACCTCCGATCGGCTTCTACCTGGCCCTTCTCGGGCGCAGTCTGCTGCAGATCGTGGAGCTGATCCTTCTACAGCGCGGCCTCGGAGCGTCCGGGGAGCGCCCGATTCTCGCCTACGCCCACGTGTCGATCTGGCTCAACATCGCGTTCGCGCTCCTGCTCTCGCGCCTCTCGGGCATCCCGGACAGCCACTACTCGGCGCTCATGGTCATCCCGGTCATCTCGGCCGCGTTCCGCTACCGCCTCCCCGGGATCGTCCTCGTCGTCTCGACCGCCGCGGCCGCGACGTTCCTGGAGGTCTGGCTCGTCCGGGGCCGGTACGCGGGGGTCCTTCCGACGGAGTACTTCGAGGCGGCGACCGTCGCCGTCATCTACGTCGTGGTGGGCGTCGTGGTGTCGCACCTGGCCCGCCAGCTTCGAGCGGAGCGGTTCGCCGTGGAGAGGAATCTCGCGGAGCTCGTCCGCACGAAGAACCTCCTCGTCGAGGAAGAGAAGCTCGCTGCCATCGGCCGCCTCGCGGGCGCGATCGCCCACGAGATCCGGAACCCGGTCACGATGATCGTCAGTTCCCTGGCGCTGGCTCGCAGGGGCGGGGAGGGCGCCCTGCCGCGCAACGAGCTCGACGGGATCCTCGAGAAGGAAGCCGGGAGGCTGGAGAAGCTGACGACGGACTTCCTCTCCTACGCGCGCGCCAAGCCGCCGGCGAGAGCGCCCTGTGACATCCCGTCCACTCTCCGGTACATCGCGGACGTGGCCCAGGCGCGCGCCACCGAGGCCCGCGTCCGGTTCCGGGTCGACGCCCCCGAGGGGCTCGAGACTCGGGTCGACCCCTTTCAGCTCCACCAGGCTCTCCTGAACCTCGTGACCAACGCCCTCGACGCCGCGCCGGAGGGAAGCGAGGTCGTCCTCGGCGCGCGTCGCGCGGTCGGCTCCCCCGGCGCCGCCGGCGTCGTCCTGACCGTCGAGGGTTCCGGGGGCGCGATCCCGTCCGACGCCGTCCGGCGAGTCTTCGAGCCCTTCTTCACCACCAAGCCGACGGGGTCCGGGCTGGGCCTCGCGATCACGCAGCGGATCGCCCGCGCCCACGGAGGCGACGCGCTCCTCGAGCTCAACGAGCCCGGCCGGGTCCGGTTCGCCCTCGCCCTCCCCGACGTCCCGCCGGGGTCCCCGGAGAAGACGGAGGACGGCCATGCCGCGACTCCTCATCGTTGACGACGAGCCGGGCATCCGGCGAATCCTCGGCTCGCTCCTCCGGTCGGACGGACACGAGGTGGTCGAGGCACCTGGACTCGCCCGCGCCCGCGAGGTGCTCCTGGCCGGCGTCTTCGACCTCGTCATCACCGACCAGAAGATGCAGGACGGGGACGGCCTCTCCATCATCGCGGCCTGCAAGGACGCGGACCCGGACCTGCCGGTCGTCATGCTCACCGCGTTCGCGACGGTGGAGCTCGCGGTCGAGGCGATGCGCCTCGGCGCCTTCGACGTCCTGACGAAGCCCTTCCAGCCGGAGCAGGTCGAGGCGGTGGTCCGGCGCGCGACCGAGCGGACGGCGCTCCTGCGGGAGAACGCCCTGCTGCGCGAGGAGCTCCATCGCAGGACCGGGGACCAGGGAATGGTCGGCGAGAGCCCCGAGATGCTCGCGCTCCGCGAGATGGTCCTCAGGGTCGGACCCACGAACGCCACGGTCCTGATCACCGGCGAGACCGGCACCGGGAAGGAGCTCGTCGCCAGGGCCCTGCAGGCGTCGAGTTCGCGCTCCGACCGCCCCTTCATCGACGTCAACTGCGCCGCCTTCACGGAGACCCTGCTCGACAGCCAGCTCTTCGGTCACGAGCGCGGCGCCTTCACCGGCGCCGACCGGAGCCGCCAGGGGCTCTTCGAGGCGGCGAACCTCGGGACCCTCTTCCTCGACGAGGCGGGAGAGATGTCGCTCCCCCTGCAGGCCAAGCTCCTCCGGGTCCTCGTGAACGGGGTGGTCGTCCGCGTTGGGTCGACGACGCCGCGGACGGTCGACGTGCGCATCCTGGTAGCGACCCACAGGGACCTCCTCGAGCGGGTCTCCCAGGGGCTCTTCCGGGAGGACCTCTACTACCGGCTCGCGGTGGTCCCGATCCGCGTCCCCCCCCTCCGCGAGAGGCCGGAGGACATCCCCGCCCTCGCCCGGCACCTCCTCGTCCAGGTCGCGAGCGACCTGAAGATGCCGGGCAAGACCCTGACTCCGGAGGCCCTCGGAAAGCTGTCGCGGTACTCCTACCCGGGCAACGTGCGCGAGCTTAGAAACCTCGTGGAACGGGCCACGATCCTGACCCGCTCGGACGAGATCCGGGCGGAGGACCTCCCGGACCTCGCCGGAGAGGGGGACGGGGCCGAGGCGGGCGCCGTCGCCCTGACGAGGTGGCTCGCCTCGCTCGGAAAGCGACCCGACCTGAGAGAGACTCTCGTCGAGGTCGAACGGCGCCTCGTCGCGAGGGCCCTCTCCGCGGCCTCGGGCGTCCAGGCCGAGGCGGCCCGCCGGCTGGGCCTCTCCCGGAGCGACCTCTCGTACAAGCTCCGCCGCCTCGGGATCTCGGCGTCGGCCGAGGATTCCGAGGACTGAGGTCCCGGGGACTCCGAGTGGCCGGTCGTTTGCAGACGACCGAGGAGAGCCGGGACGAGGCCCGCACACATCATGAGCCACGACGACATGCTTCCCCCCGAAATCGACCGTGCGGCGCGCTCCTTCCTCCGGCGGCACAGGGGCTGCCTTCGATGGGGCTGCCTCGCGGCGGGACTGTCGGTCCTCGCGCTGGTCGGGGTGGCCGCGTGGGGTCTCCTTAGCGGCGCCTCCCAGGTGAAGGACTGGGCGGCCGAAAGGTTCCCCGACGTCCGGTTGCCGATGGCCTGGGAGAGGCCTCTCGGCGACGCGGCGCTGGCGCAGCTGCGCGGGAAGGCCCGGTTCACGACCGACCGCCGGGTGCTCGATCCGCTGGATCGCCTGGCCGCGCCGCTGCTGGCGGCGCAGCCGACCTCCTCGGCCCGGTTCACGCTGCTGGTCACCGAGTCGCGGGAGGTCAACGCGCTCGCGCTGCCCGGCGGCATCGTCGTTTTCCACCGCGGTCTCCTGGAGAGGGCGCGAGCCGCGGAGGAGGTCCAGGGAGTCCTCGCCCACGAGATGGCGCACGTCCAGAAGAAGCACGGGGTGCTTGGGCTGGCGCGAAGCATCGGCCTGGACCTGCTCGTTCAACAGGTCCAGGGAGGCGAGAGCAGGGTCCTCGACACGCTCGTCCGCGACAGCGGCCGCCTCCTCGACCTGAAGTTCAGCCGCGACCACGAGCGCGCGGCAGACGACGGAGGCTGGGACCTCTTGGTCGCGGCCCGGGTCGACCCCCGGGGGATGCTCGACTTCTTCGCCGGGCTGAACGAGGGGACGGGGGACGGCCCCGTCCCGGCCATCCCGTTCCTGAGCACCCATCCGGCACCCCGGGAACGGATGGACCGCCTGCGGCAGAAGGCGGCCGCGCTCGGGCCAGGCGGGTTCCGATCCTTCACGGCGGACTACGAGGCTCTCAAGGCCGGGCTCGCCATCCCGCCCGACCCGTCAGGACGCGGTTCCTCCGCCAACTGAACGTCTCACTGCGCGGCTCCCCGGTGGCGTTGGCCCTCGTCCCGCGGGACGGCCTTCGACCGGGGCGCGCCGCTCGAATCCTCGAACGTCCCCGCCCCGCGCGTTCGAGGATTCGGACGGATTCCGGCCCGGCCCTGGTCCACGGCGCCCGCGCATTTCGGTCGACGCCTCTATCTGCGGCCTGTCCGCCGGACCGCGAGCCCTCTCCGGCAGTGGCAGGCCGTTTGCGTTGACGAAGCATCAGCCCGCACCGGATCGACCGGCCGCGCACGATGACCCCAATCCCACCGCACGCAAGGAGGACCTCCATGAAGACCCGTGCCAGCACCCTCGTCGTCCTCGGAGCCGCCGCCGGAATCGTGATGTCGGCCGCCCCCGCCTCCGGCTCGACTCCGGCGACCAAGACGCTCCCCAACCTGCAGGCCGCCTACAACGGCGAGTCGAACGCGAAGGCGAAGTACCTCGCGTCGGCGAGGAAGGCCGACGAGGAGGGCTTCGGCGCCGCCGCGAGCCTCTTTCGCGCCGCCGCCCGGGCCGAGGAGGTCCACGCCGAGAGCCACGCCCGCGTGATCCGCAAGCTCGGCGCCGAGCCCGTCGCCAAGATCGAGACGCCGGCGATCGCGAGCACGAAGGCCGCCATCGGGGCCGCGATCAAGGGTGAGTCGTACGAGAGGGACACGATGTACCCGGAGTTCCTCGCGGCGGCCCGGGCCGAGGGCCAGAAGGACGCCGTCGAGACCTTCGCTCTCGCCAAGACCGCCGAAGCCGAGCACGCCAAGCTCTACGAGGCCGCCCTGGCCGAGCTGAAGGCCGGCAAGAGCGCCGCGAAGACGCTCTACGTCTGCACCGTCTGCGGGCTGACGACGTCGAACCTCGACTTCGCGAAGTGCCGCTCCTGCTTCCAGCCCAAGGACAAGTACGTCGCGGTCAGCTGACCCCGGACACCGTCCAGCATCGTCATCGACATCACGATGATCGAATTCCCGTCGATCCCAGCCTGGAACGCCCTCCATCCGCTCGTCGTTCACTTCCCGATCGCCCTGCTGCTCGTCGCCCCCCTGTTCCTCGTGCTGGGGGGCGCCCTCGACCTCAGGAGGCCCGGGCTCGGGAGGCCCTACCTCCTCGCGTCCCTCGCTCTCCTCGTCCTGGGGACGGCTGGCACGTTCCTGGCCATCGGGACCGGAGAGGCGGCCGGGAAGATCTCGGAGCGATCGGACGCGCTCTCCGCCGTCCTGGAACGGCACGAGTCCCTCGCCGAGACCACGAGGCTGGTCTTCTCCGGCCTCACCGTGATACTGACCGCGATTCTCCTGGCCCCCCGGGCCATGCGCCGCGAGCTGCCCCGCCTCGCCACCGCGGGCCTCCTCGGGGCCTTCATCGTCTCCTACAGCGCGGGGGCGGTCCTCCTCGCGAACACGGCCCACAACGGGGGCAGGCTCGTCCACGAGCTTGGGGCGCAGTCGCCGACCACCGGAGCCGGAATCGTCAGGGACGACTGAACGCCGGTTCCTTCCCATCCACGACAAGAGAGAGGAACGAATATGAAGTGCCCTATCTGCGACGTTGACCTGGTCATGGCGGACCGCGTGGGAGTCGAGATCGACTACTGCCCGAAGTGCCGCGGGGTCTGGCTGGACCGCGGCGAGATCGACAAGATCATCGAGCGTTCCGCCGAGGCGCCCGCCCCGGTGCCGGTCGGCGCCGGTTGCGGCTCGCCGGATCGCTTTCGCGAACACGGGCACCACGACGAGCATGGACGCTCGGGCGGACACGGCGAGCACGGCCAGGGCCAGCACGGGAAGAGGCCGTTCTGGCGGGAGATCTTCGACTAGAGGACCTTCGGCCCGGGGCCGGGCTCCGTCCCGAGCGTGAACCAGAACGTCGCCCCCCGGTCGAGCTCGCTCTCGGCCCACACCCGGCCCCCGTAGCGCTCGAAGGTCCGCTTGACGAGGGCCAGGCCGATCCCGGTCCCGGTGAATTCGTCCATTCCGTGGAGCCACGATGCCTTGCCGCCGCTCTAGAAGCACTTGAGCAGGGACGGCACTCAGTCTGCGTCCGGGCCGCAGGAGCATGTAGGCAATGAAGAGCGAAATCGAGGAACCTGCTCATGAAGGAGGGTCGTCCCATCGAAAAGAACGCACATGGTCACGAAGATGAACTCTTCCGCCGGCTGGACGTGGACAGGATCGAAAAGTCCCGAGAGGAAGCCCGCCGGGAGGGGTTGAAGAGGATCCTCGCCGAAAGGGTCGGGGCGACCGACCCGGAAGTCCGCGTGAGGTGATCCGCAAGGTGGCCGCTGAGCTCGAGAAGGCGCACGAGGCCGCCGCCAGGAAGGTGATGGCGTCGATATGAATCGCAGATGTCTCGCGCGGGGCGGAGCACCGACCAGGCGCGCGGGCCCGCCAGCCCCGACGCGATCGCCACG
This sequence comes from uncultured Acidobacteriota bacterium, assembly GCA_903845115.1. Classification (GTDB taxonomy): domain Bacteria; phylum Acidobacteriota; class Thermoanaerobaculia; order UBA5066; family UBA5066; genus CAIMWE01. Next base: position 6,514 of record CAIMWE010000078.1, read on the forward strand.
AGCGACCCGGCGACAGAGCCGTTCGCGACGGCGAGCCCTCGTGACGGTTCCGGGAAGCGGGCCGGAGCGGCATGTCGTCCCGAAAGAAGGAGTGAAGATCGAAGGAAATTCGACGCCTCGTGGGCTCGTCCGGCGGAGGCACCCGGTCGTTCGCCTCGCTCTGTTGACGCTTGGCTGGATGCTCATCGCGCTCGGCGTCGTCGGAGGCGTATTGCCCGCGCTCCCCGGGTGGCCGTTCGGCCTTCTTGGAGCGGCCATCCTCTACGTGGAAAGCCGCTGGTTCCAGCGGCTCGTTCGCAGATACAGGAAGCGGCACCCAAGCCTGGAGCGCATCTGGAAAGAGTTGCGTCGCTTTCAGCGGGCTCGAGCGCAGCGGAGACGCGAGGGCGCGGGCGGCCCGGCCTCGACCGGCTCTGGAGATCGACCGGAAGTTCGACCAGCGGGATCGGGCCCTCGGCCGGGTCCGGTGACTCGTGGAGGAATGACGGGCAGCGGAATCGAGTGATCCGCACCGGTAAACTGCCCTGGAAGTCTCACGTGCGGAGGTGACCTTGTCCGAATGCCGGTTCTTTCACGTCGATGCGGGCACGGGACTCCAGCGCCTCGCTGGACTGGACGAGGCCCTCTTGGCCTGGCGAGGGAGCGGCTACGTCTGGATGGACCTGCGGGATCCGAGCCGGCGGGAGCTGGACGCCGTCGCCGGGCCGCTGGGCATCCATCCCCTCGCCGTCGAGGACTGCCTGGACGAGCAGCAGATCCCCAAGATCGAGGACTACCCGGGCCACACCTTCATCCTGTTCAACCGCTTCAGGTACCGCGACAAGGAGCTGGCCGTAGAAGAGGTGGACTTCCTCCTCGGGACGAACTTCCTCGTTACGGTCAGCGGCCGCAACGGGACCGACGGGGACGCGTTCGAGAAGGTCGAGGCCATGGCCGTTGCCGAGCGAGCCGCGGTGGAGAGGGGTCCCGACTTCCTGCTCCACGTCCTCCTCGATCACACGGTCGACAGCAAGGTCGCTGCGATCGAAGCGATGGAGGACGACATCGAGGCGGCCGAGGAGGAGCTGTTGCGGGAGGGGACCGAGTTCCGGCTCGAGGAGCTCGTGCACCTGCGGCGGGCGCTGCTCCTGCTGCGAAAGAGCCTGTTCCACGAACGCGAGATCCTCGTCAAGATCTGCCGGAAGGACTCGCCGTACGTCACCGAGCCCTCCATCTACCACTTTCGCGACATCTACGACCACCTGACGAAGTTCTTCGAGTTCTGCGAGATGAACCGCGACATCCTGTCCAGCCTGATGGAGATTCACCTCTCGCTCGCGAACAACCGGATGAACAGGGTCGCGAACCGCACGAACAGCAGCGTCCGCAGACTCACGCTCATCACGACCGTGTTCATGCCTCTGACGCTGCTGGCGGGGATCGGCGGCATGTCCGAGTGGAGCATGATGACCGGGCCCCCGAACTGGAGGCTCGCCTACCCGCTCTTCCTCCTGGGGATGGTCGTGATCGGAGGCGTGAACTATTACCTTCTCCGGTGGGTCGAGCGGCGTGACCGGGAGCGCCAGGGGTCCTAGCGCGCCGCGGCCGTCCGCACGGTGACGCGGAGAATCTCGCTCGGCAGCCACAGGCGCATGAGCGGCCCCCAGGTGGAGGTCGGAGATCCCGACGATCACCGTTCCGTCGAGCCCGGCGGGAAGGCCCGGCAGGCGGACGGAGAAGTCGCTCGCCACGGGCGGGCGCAACCCCTGGACGAGAGCGACCGCGGCGAGACCGCAGCCTGCGAGCGTCGCCCATCCCCGCAACGCGGGGGCCCGGCGCGGGAAGAGCCAGCCGAACGCCGTGCCGACGTCGACGGCGAGCAGGGTCATGAACATGGTGGCGCTCCCGGATCCGTCGCTCTTGCCCTTCGCCTTCCGCGGGAAATCTCCGTCCCGCGAGCCTACCGCTGAATCCGGCGCCCCACCGGGGACCCGTTCGCGAGGTGGGCCGTTCCCGAGGGGCTCGACCGCTGGATTCCCATTATCCCGGTGTTGCGCGCATACCAGCGCAATCGCTCTGGAACGACCTCTTGGCGGGTCTCGCCCGGTTCGGCTTCGTCACCGACCTCCTCTCGAAACCGGTCCGGTACGGGTACCCGAACGGGATCGCGCTCACCGTCCTCATCGGCCAGCTTCCCAGGGCCCTCGGGTTCCCGGCGAGCGGTCACATCCTTCTCGACGAGGCAGCGGGCCTCGCAGACGCCCGTGGCCGAGCCGGCGGGGCCGAAGACGCAGCTCATGGGCGTCGTCGGCGCCGTGGGCCTCGCTCTCCTCGGCTTCATCTGGCGCGCGTGGCGCCCCTACGACGCCGTGCTGGGGCGGGTCGACGGGCTCAAGGGGTACCACGACGTCTCCCGCCACTCCGATGCCCGGCGGATCCCCGGCCTCGTCCTGTTCCGATGGGACGCGCCGCTCTTCTTCGCCAACGCCGAGACGTTCCACGAGCACGTCCTCCGCGCGGTGGCGGAGGCGCCGACCCCGACGCGGTGGGTCGTCGTGGCCGCCGAGCCCGTGACCGACATCGACATCACGGCCGCCGACGAGCTGGCCGCGCTCGACCAGGAGCTGCACCAGGCCGGCATCGAGATCTGCTTCGCCGAGATGAAGGGCCCGGTGAAGGACCGCCTGAAGCGGTACGGGCTCTTCGCGAAGCTCGGAGTCGAGAACTTCTTCTCCACCCTCGGACAGGCGGTCGACGCCTACCAGGACCGGCACGGGATCGGATTGCACGACCCGAAGGAGAGCCGGGAGTAAGTCATTCGGCGCTAAGTTCCTTCGGGACACAGGACCGGCGATGGCTTCGCAAGACGGTCCAGCATCGGGCGACGGGCGGGGCTCGAAGGGCCTCCGGGGGGGGGTACCGCGCCGCGCACTCCAGGACCCCGCTCCGCGCTCACCTCGCTCCGCCACGCAACGCGCGGGGCGCGGTGAGGAGGTGGCGGGCGACGTTCGCAAAGCCGAGGCTCAGAAGCGCACCGGCCACCGGGAGCGCCAGCAATTCGGGACGCGGGGTGGCGAAGACGAAGAGGTCGCGGACGGGGGGAACGCCGAGCGCGACGACGAGGAAGGCGAGCGCCCCGGCGGCCACCCAGAGCTGCGGCCGGTTTCGGAGCCGGAGCGTCGCGAGGAGCGGCCGCGATCCAGCCCGATTCAGGAGGATGAGGCCGAGATTGCCGAGGACCATCGTCGTGAAGGCGAGCGTCCGGGCCACGGGCTCGCCGTATGAGACGAGCGCCCAGCCGAAGATCGCGACGTCCACCGCGAGCTCGCCCAGCCCCTGGACGAGGGCCAGCAGGAGCCCGTGGCCACCGAAGAGCGGTTCGTCGAGGTGGCGTGGTGGTCGATTCATCACACCTGCTTCCTCCGCCTCCGCCTCGAAGACGACCGTGCAGGCCGGGTCGATGATCAGCTCGAGGAAGACGATGTGGATGGGGAGGAGGGCGAGCGGCCAGCCGAAGAGCACGGGGAGGAGGGAGAGCCCCGCGATCGGGACATGGACCGCGACGATGTAGAGCATCGCCTTGCGCAGGTTGTCGAAGATGCGCCGCCCCGTCCGAACCGCCTCGACGATGGACCCGAAGGCGTCGTCGAGGAGGACGAGCGCCGCCGATTCGCGGGCGACGTCCGTCCCGCGCCCGCCCATCGCAATGCCGATGTGCGCGGCCTTCAGCGCCGGCGCGTCGTTGACGCCGTCCCCTGTCATCGCGACGATCTCGCCGTTCGTCTTGAGCGCCGAGACGAGCCGGAGTTTCTGCTCCGGCACCATCCGCGCGAAGAGGCCCGCCTCGCGGACGCGCGCCGCCAGGGTCGCGTCATCCATCCGCTCGAGCTCCGGTCCCGTGACGACGTCCTCCGGGTTCGGAAGGCCGATCTCTCGCGCGATGCTCTGGGCCGTCCCCGGGTAGTCTCCCGTGATCATGAGGACCCGAATGCCGGCCTTCCGGCACTCCGCGATGGCCTCGGGGACGCCGGGGCGGACAGGGTCGGAGAGGGCGAGGAGCCCCACCAGGCGGAACGCGAAGTCGTGCTGCCCCCTGGGAAGATCGTCGCCGGAGCGGAAGTCGGCCCGGGCGACGCCCAGAACGCGTCGGCCCCGCGCTGCGAGCGCAGCGACCTGGCGGTCGAGGGCTCGTGTCTCGTCCGCCGAGAGGTGGCAGAGATCCGCGATGGCCTCCGGAGCCCCTTTTGCCGCAATGACGTGCTCCTGTCCATCGGGCGAACGCCAGACCCTCGACATGGCGAGGAGCTCCCGGGACAGGGAATACTCGCGGAGGAGCTCCCAGTCGCCGTGGAGATGCTCGGTCCCCGTGAGGGTCCGTTCGCCGAGCACGCGCATCGCCTTCTCCATCGGGTCGAACGGGTCGACCGGGCTCGCGAGAATCGCGAGCTCGACGAGCCCGTGGAAGCCCTCCGGGAGCGAGGTTCCCGAGGGCTCGACCGCGAGGACCTCGTCGCCGACGGCAAGCTCGGCGACCGACATCTGGTTCATCGTCAGTGTGCCCGTCTTGTCCACGCAGAGAGCCGTCGCCGAGCCGAGAGTCTCGACAGCGGGAATACGTCGCGTCAGGACGCGGTGCTGGGAGATCCGCCATGCCCCGAGGGCCAGGAAGATGGTCAGGACGACCGGGAACTCCTCCGGGAGCATCGCCATACCCAGGGTGAGCCCGGCGAGGAGGCCCTTGAGGAAGTCGCCACGCGTGAGGGCGAAGACGGCGACGACGGTCGCGCAGAGCCCGAGACCGATGAACGCGAAGAGCCGGACGAGCCGCGCGGTCTCGCGCTGGAGGGGCGTGTCTTCGGGCTCGAGGACCGCGAGCGCCCGGCCGATCTTTCCCATCTCGGTCGAAAAGCCCGTCGCGCGTACCTCGGCGATTCCCTGCCCCTTCACGACGAGGGTCCCCGAGTAGACGAACGGGGTGTCGTCCCCACCGGGCCGGCCCATCTCCGCCGGACTCGGCGCCGCCTCCTTCGAAACCGGGACGGACTCCCCCGTCAGGAGCGATTCGTCCGCGCAGAGGCTCGTGGCAGAGAAGACGACGGCGTCCGCCGGGACGCGGTCCCCTTCGGAGAGGAGGATGACGTCTCCGCGAACCACCTCGCGCCCAGCGATCCGCCGCTTCTCCCCCGAGCGGACGACGAGCGCGCGGGGGCTCGACAGGTCGCGAAGCGCCTCGAGGGCCCGCTCGGTCTTGCGCTCCTGGACGTACGTGATGCCGAGGATCACGAAGACGAAGCCGAGGAGGAGCATCGCCTCCTTGACGTCGCCCAGGATGAGGTAGAGCGAGCCGCAGGCGAGGAGAAGGAGGAACATCGGCTCCCGGACGACCTCGAAGGCGATGACGAAGGGCCCCCGCTTCTTCGAGGATGGGAGTTCGTTCGGCCCCTCCGCGGCGAGACGCTGAGCAGCTTCCTCGTCAGTGAGACCCACCGGCAGGTCGAATTTCGCTGCCGGCGAGGCGGACGGAAGCTCGGGAGCGCGGGGGAGAGGGTTTTCGTTCACGCGGAACCTCCTCGGGGAACGGGCCTTCGATGGGGGGACGCAGGGTGTCCCGGCTCGGAACGGCCGTCCGTATCAGATCAGGAGGATGTCGATGAGGAGGTGACGGGTCGGAGCGGTCCTGGCCCGAGGTCCGACCCGGGGGCGGACCGGCCCGAGCGACGGCGCTGGCCCGCGAGAAGTCGATGCCCCGAGGAGGGAGCATCCGACAGTCGCGCCCGCTGGGCCAGCCGGAGGAGCGCCCCGTCCGGCCCGGTCGGAGACGGCGTGATCGTGATCCGGAACGTTCTGCCCGTGCGGGTGCCCGTGAACGAGCACCGCCTCGAGCGACGCGAAAGGGTGCGTGCCGGCGGCGTCGAGGAGGCGGAACGCAACGTCCAGCTGGGCGGCGAGCAGCAGGAGCCACACACCAAGAAGAAGGCCGGAAGCGGAGCGACGTCTCCTCACGGCTCGAAAGTATGCCACGCGCCCTTCCACTGGCCCGCATCCCGTCGTCAGCTCGCGACGGCCACAGAGACTTGATCGCGGTTGGGGGTCGCACGCCCGGGGCGAGTGGGGTCAGGCTCTTAGTTTGAAGGTTATCGACAGCAGGAATCGAAGCGTGGCCGCACCACGTTCCGCTCCATCACGATCGACGGCGTCGAACTTCCGGCGGGACGCCGGTGACCATGGCCGGGAACTGGTTCGTCACCGGAGCCACGGTGACGACAGGCGGGGCGCCCTCGACGGACGTGGGGGGGCTCGACACCGACGCCTGGACGACGACCCTCGCCGGCGGCTTCACGTACGAGACCGAGACCAACGGCGTCCCCACGCCTGGGACCGACGCCAGCGCCCCTGCAGGCAAGAGGGCCGGGGCATGTCTCGCCCGCGCCGCGGAAGAAGATTGAAGCTGCTATCCTGCTGGAGGAGGCTATTCCGATAGACGCAGAAGGAGTTCTGCCAGGAAGGCCGGATGGCCATTCAACGCTGGAGGCAGAGGTGCCGGAGCCAGAGGCGAGGCGCCTGTGGTATGCGCAGCTCAGCCAGCTCCAACGCTCGCTCCTCGCGATGACACCGCTGGCCGAGAAATTCCAGAACCTGACGGACGCCATCGTTCGGATCTTCGACGCCGATTTCAGCCGGATCTGGCTGATTCGGCCAGGCGACCAGTGCGAGCAAGGCTGCCTGCACGCGGAGGTCCAGGAGGGGCCGCACGTCTGCCAACACCGTGACCGCTGCTTGCACCTGATCGCGACCTCCGGACGCTACACCCACCTCGACGGTCCAACGCACCGGCGAGTTCCGTTCGGGTGCTACAAGATCGGCCGCATCGCATCCGACGAAGAGTCCGGGTTTATCACCAACGACGTACAGAACGATTCACGGGTCCACGATCGCGGCTGGGCCCGCGATCTGGGGCTGGTGTCGTTTGCCGGCTACCGGCTCCGAGCGCCAGAGGGAGGAACCCTGGGTGTGATGGCCCTGTTCGCCAAGCATCCCATCCTCGAGGAGGAAGACGCCATCCTGGACGGACTTGCGAGCACGGTGGCTCTGCTCGTCCAGCGAACCGCCGCGGAGAAGGCTCTCCACGACTCGGAGGCGAAGTTCCGCACTCTTTTCAACTCGACCAGCGACGCGGTGTTCTTGCTGAACCAAGAGGGCTTTCTCGACTGCAACCCGGCCGCCCCGGCGCTCTTCGGCTGCGCGACCCGGAAAGATCTTCGCGCGAGACACCCTGCTTTCTTCTCTCCCCCGCTGCAGCCGGACGGCACGGATTCCCTGACGGGAGCCAACC
>CAIMWE010000079.1 GCA_903845115.1 uncultured Acidobacteriota bacterium
GACACAGAAGCGCAAGGCGAGCTGACAAACGCCAGCGCGGCCCGCCCCCGTCGCTCTAAACTCCGGTCGTTCGCATCGGAACAGATCGCGCTCGAAAGAGCGATGCAGGGAGCTGGGCATGTTTGGATCGATCGACACGGCCCGAGAGAGCATCCGGAAGCTCGTCGAGCGCTTCGCCGCCAATCGCGAGCACTACCGCGCACCGTCGTACAACGAGGAGACGGCACGGAGCGAGTTCATCACACCGTTCTTCGAGGCCCTCGGCTGGGACGTCCACAACAGGTCCGGAGCGGCCGAGCGCTACAAGGACTGTGTCCACGAGGAGTCGATCAAGGTCGGCGATTACACGAAAGCCCCTGACTACTCGTTCCGGATCGGCGGCAATAAGGTGTTCTTCGTCGAGGCGAAGAAGCCCTCCGTGGACCTCGCGACTGACCCGCTCCCGGCCTTCCAGCTCCGGCGCTACGCCTACAGCACGAAGCTGTCCCTCTCGGTCCTCACGGACTTCGAGGAACTCGCGCTCTACGACACACGCCTCACGCCGCGTCCGACCGACAAAGCCGGCCTGGGCCGGGTTCGCTTCTGGAAGTGCGAGGGGTACCTAGACAAGCTCGACGAGATCTGGGGGCTCCTCTCGAAGGAAGCCGTCCTCACGGGCGCGTTCGACAGGTTCGCGGCGAGCACGAAGCAGCGCGGCACGGTCCCCGTCGACGCAGAGTTCCTAAAGGACATCGAGGAGTGGCGCGACGTGCTCGCGAGAAACATCGCGCTCCGAAACAGCGGCCTGACGGTGGAGGACCTCAATTTCGCCGTCCAGACCACCATCGACCGCATCATCTTCCTTCGCGTCGCCGAGGGTCAGGGGGCCGAGGAGTACGGCACACTCCAGGCACTCTCTAACGGAAATAACGTTCACGGGCGCCTCGTCGCCCTCTATCGCCGCGCCGACCAGCGCTACAACTCGGGGCTCTTCGACTTCGAGCGAGACCCGGTTACGCCGTCGCTCGAGATCGATGACAAGGTAATCAAGGCCATCGTCGGCAAGCTCTACGAGCGCTCCCCGTACGACTTCAGCGCGATTCCCGTGGAGATCCTCGGCAACGTCTACGAGCAGTTCCTCGGGCGCGTCATCCACTTGACGGAAGGCCACCAAGCACGCGTCAAGGAGAAGCCTGAGGTGAAGAAGGCCGGCGGCGTCTTTTACACGCCGTCCTTCATTGTCCGGGAGATCGTCGCCCGCACGGTCGGTCCGTTCTGCAAGGGGAAGACGCCGAAGCAGATGAAGAGCGTGAGGGTGCTCGATCCGGCCTGTGGCTCGGGCTCGTTCCTTCTCCAGGCGTACCAACACTTCCTCGACGAGCATCTGGCGTGGTACGAGGCGCACGACCCCGAAAGCCACAAGAAGGAGGTCTACCTCGGACCGGGAAAGAAGTGGCGCCTCACGACAACCGAGAAGCACGCGATCCTGCTGAGCAGCATCTTCGGCGTGGACATCGACACGCAGGCCGTGGAGGTCTCGAAGCTCTCGCTGCTCCTGAAGGTCCTGGAAGGAGAGACGGACCAGACGCTCCGGCACTTCGGACTCTTCGGAGAGCGGGCGCTTCCCAGCCTGGAGCGAAATCTCCGGTGCGGAAACTCGCTCATCGAGCACAACGACGTCCGAGGCCTCTTCACCGACGAGGAGGAGAAGCGGCGGATCAACGCGTTCGACTGGAAGAAGGAGTTCCCGGACGTCTTCGCGGACGGCGGCTTCGATGTCGTGATCGGCAATCCACCGTACATCCGCATCCAGGCGATGCAGGAGTGGGCGCCGCGCGAGGTGGAGCTTTACAAGGATCTCTATCGGTCCGCCGCCTCCGGTAACTACGACATCTACGTCGTCTTCGTCGAGAAGGCTCTTTCGCTTCTCGGCAAGCGTGGCTGCCTGGGCTTCATCCTTCCGCACAAGTTCTTCAACGCGAGGTACGGCGAGGCGCTGCGCGGGCTCATCGCCGAAGGGCGACACCTGGCCGAAGTGGTCCACTTCGGCGACCAGCAGGTGTTCGAGAAGGCGACGACCTACACGTGCCTGATGTTCCTGGGGAAGACGCCGCAGAAGACCGTGACCGTCACTACGGTGCAGGATCTCACCGCGTGGCGCCTGAGGGGAGAAGGTCAGACCGCAACGATCGCCGTAACGGAGCTGACCTCCGGGCCGTGGAATCTCGTGACCGGACCGGGTGGAGACCTTCTCGAGAAGCTCCATGCAGTGCCACGGCCTCTCGAGAGCGTGACGGACCGGATCTTCCAGGGACTGAAGACCGGGGCCGACAAGATCTATATCGTCGACGAGGTGCGCCGCAGCTCAAAGGGCGTCCTGATCAGTTCGCATCACACCGGCAAGGAGCACTGGCTCGAGCCGCAGCTCCTGCACCCGCTCGTCAAGGGCGGCGACAGCAAGCCCTACTCGCTGAGCACGACAGAGAGGCTAATCCTCTTCCCCTACGCCCCGGGCGAGGGCGGCGCGATGAAGTTGATCCCTCAAGCGACGCTCCAGGCCAAGTACCCGCTGACATGGGAGTACCTGACGGAAAACCGCGACTACCTGCAAGCACGAGAAGACGGCCGCATGAAAGGCCCGGGCTGGTTCGCGTACAGCCGTACGCAGGCGCTCGACGTGATCGGCTTGCCGAAGATCTTCACGCCCGACCTCGCGGCGAGGGCCTCGTTCTCGCTGGATGAGACGGGGAAGCTCTTCTTCACGGGCGGAGCCGCCGGTGGCTATGGTGTCCTCGTCTCTGAGGGTGTCGAGCGCCTCTACGTCCTCGCGCTCCTTAATAGCCGCCTTCTCGAGTGGATGATCCGGCAGACCGCGACACCCTTCCGCGGCGGCTACTTCAGCTACGAGGCGCGGTTCATCCGGTCCCTGCCGATCAAAGCGATCAACGGCATGAGCGCCAAGCAGAAGAAGACGCACGACACCATCGTGGCGCTCGCGGGACAAGCGCTCGCGTCCAGATGCCAGCTCCTCGCGGCGAAGTCGCCTCACGAGAGGACCAGGCTCGAGCGCCAGGCAGAGAGCACGGACGAGCAGATCGACGAGCTCGTGTTCGAGCTCTACGACCTGAGCGCCGCCGAGATCGCGATCGTCAAGACGGCGACGACCCGGCCCTGAGACACGTACGAAGAGAACCCCGAGACACCGATTCCGCCCCCGGGCGGCTCCGCAGAAGGGCCGGGTCGTGCCGGACGCTCTTCGAGGCGCGCGCCAGGCGGGCCCCTCCTCGGACCTCCCACCTGTCACGCGCCTCGAATCCCTAGCCGCGTCGCGTCACGCGGTGCCGCGCCGCGTCAGGGCCGCTGCCGCCTAAACGCTTTTTAGGCGGACCCGGCTCTGTCTATGTCCCGCTCCACTCCGTTCCGCGGGGGCCGGCCCTTCTGCTCCGGGGCGCGGCTCGCCAGCCGCGCCCTGCCGCTGAACTCCGTTGCAGCGGACACCGCCCAGGGGCTGCTGAGC
>CAIMWE010000080.1 GCA_903845115.1 uncultured Acidobacteriota bacterium
CGGGCGACCTCAGTCCGGCCCGAAAGTGCTGTGGCCGGAACGTAGGGAAAGTCTGACAATGGCAAGGGTAGTTTGCTCTTCTCGAGGACACCAGGTTTGGAGGAACCAATGAAACAGGCAGATCGCGCCACCCCGTTCACCGACTGCACCGAGCAGAAGCGGCTCAACGACGCCCGCGAGGCCGGGATCCCGTGGAAGAAATGGGGCCCCTACCTGAGCGAGCGCCAGTGGGGAACCGTCCGCGAGGACTACAGCCCGGACGGGAACGCCTGGGACTACTTCACCCACGACCAGTCCCGCTCGCGGGCCTACCGCTGGGGCGAGGACGGCCTGGGCGGGATCTCCGACGACAAGCAGCGGCTCTGCTTCGCCCTGGCCCTCTGGAACGGGCGGGACCCGATCCTCAAGGAGCGGATGTTCGGCCTGACGAACAGCGAGGCGAACCACGGCGAGGACGTCAAGGAGTACTACTTCTACGTCGACTCCACGCCGACCCACTCGTACATGAAGTACCTCTACAAGTACCCGCAGGGGGAGTACCCCTACCGGGACCTGATCGAGACGAACCGCGGCAAGACGCGGAACGACTTCGAGTACGAGTTGCTCGACACCGGGGCCTTCGACGGCGACCGCTACTTCGACCTCTTCGTCGAGTACGCCAAGGAGGGCCCGGAGGACGTCCTGGTCCGGGTCACCGTCCACAACCGCGGGCCGGAGGCGGCCAAGCTTCACATCCTCCCCACCCTCTGGTTCCGCAACACCTGGGCCTGGGGCGACGACGGACCGAAGCCATCCCTCCGCGAAGAAGGGGGCGCGATCCGTGCGTCTCACCCCGAGCTGGGCGAGATGACCCTCTCTTGCGACGGCTCCCCCGACCTCCTCTTCACCGAGAACGAGACGAACGTCTTCCGGCTCTGGGGAGAGCCGAACCCGTCGCCGTACGTGAAGGACTCCTTCCACCAGTACGTCGTCGGAGGAAACCACGAGGCGGTCAATCCGGCGAAGAGCGGGACGAAGGCCGCGGCCCTCTACGTGGTGGACGTGCCGGCCGGCGGGAGCTCCGTCGTCCGCCTGCGCCTCTCCGCGAAGCCGCCGGCCCAGCCCTTCGGACCCGGCTTCGACGCCTCCTTCGCCGCACGCATCGGGGATGCTGACGAGTTCTACGAGCGGATCACTCCGCACACCCTCTCGGTGGACCAGAGGCTGGTTCACCGGCAGGCGCTCGCCGGGATGCTCTGGGGGAAGCAGTTCTACTACTACGACGTGGACCGCTGGCTGAAGGAGCACGAGGCGCACCCGCTCCTCGGGGCGCAGGCCCGGGAGGTGCGGAACGCCGACTGGTTCCACATGTTCAACGGCGACGTCATCTCGATGCCCGACAAGTGGGAGTACCCCTGGTACGCGGCCTGGGACCTCGCGTTCCACACGGTCGCGCTCGCCCTCGTCGACTTCGACTTCGCGAAGGAGCAGCTCCTCCTGATGCTCCGCAGCCTCTACTTCCACCCGAACGGCCAGATCCCGGCCTACGAGTGGAACTTCAGCGACGTGAACCCGCCCGTCCACGCGTGGGCCACCCTCTACCTCTACAAGTACGAGAAGAGCCTCGGACGTGAGGACGTCAAGTTCCTCGATCGGGCCTTCCAGGGGCTGATGCTCAACTTCAACTGGTGGGTGAACCGGAAGGACCCCTCGGGCCGGAACGTCTTCGCCGGCGGCTTCCTCGGACTCGACAATATCGGCGTCTTCGACCGGAGCGCCAAGCTCCCGACCGGGGGCTCCCTCGAGCAGGCGGACGGGACCGCCTGGATGGCCTTCTACTGCCAGAACATGCTGGAGATCGCGATCATCCTGGCCGAGCACGACCCGGCCTACGAGGAGATCGCCTTCAAGTTCGTCCAGCACTTCGCCTGGATCGCCTACGCCATGGACCGGATCGGCGAGCACCACGACGAGATGTGGGACGAGGAAGACGGCTTTTACTACGACGTCCTGAGGCTCCCGGACGGCCGCGCGATGCGGCTGAAGGTCCGGTCGATGGTGGGCCTCCTCCCGCTCTGCGCCACCACGGTCTTCGACGGGGAGGTCCTGGAGCGGATGCCCAGGCTCCGGGAGCTGATCGCCCTCTTCAGCAAGCGGCACCCGGAGGTCCTCGAGCAGATCGCCCCGACCGCCGAGGGGTTCATCGGCCACGACAACCGCCGCCTCCTCTCGGTCCTCACCAGGAAGAAGCTGGAGCGCGTCCTGGGCTACCTCCTCGACGAGAACGAGTTCCTGAGCCCGCACGGCATCCGGTCGCTCTCGCGCTTCCACGAGAAGAACCCGTTCGTCTTCGACGTCGAGGGGCAGCCCCTCGTCGTCTCGTACCTGCCGGCCGAGTCGGACAGCGGGATGTTCGGCGGGAACTCGAACTGGCGCGGGCCGGTCTGGATGCCGGTCAACGCCCTCATCATTCGAGGCCTCGTGAACCTGCACGCCTTCTACGGGAACGACTTCACCGTGGAGTGCCCGGCCGGCTCCGGCGTCCGGATGACCCTCTTCGAGGTGGCGAAGGAAATCACCCGCCGACTTTCGGCCCTCTTCCTTCGCGGCGACAGCGGGCTCCGCCCGGTCTACGGCGGGACGGCGAAGTTCCAGGAAGACCCCCACTGGCGGGACCTGATCCTCTTTTACGAGTACTTCCACGGCGACAACGGGGCCGGCCTCGGCGCCAGCCACCAGACCGGCTGGACCGGAACCATCGCCCCGCTTCTCGACCTGTTCGGCCGCGTCACGGGTGAGGACGTGCTGAAGTCGACGAAGGACCTCCTCGCGGCGCGGCTCGTCCGGGAGCAGGTGCAGGGGGAGTAGGGAGCCCGACATGGCCGCTCCGCGCTACCCCGCCCTTTTCCAGGTCAACACCCGGGTCCGGCTCTCGGAGCTCTCCGGCGAGCTGGGCCGTCCTGCGACCCTCGACGACGTGCCGGACGGCGAGCTGGACCGTCTCGCCGCGGACGGTTTCGACCTGGTCTGGTTCCTCGGCGTCTGGCAGACGGGCGAGGCGGCCCGCCAGGTCTCCCGCTCGAACACCGGTTGGCTGGAGGAGTACCGGCGGGTCCTCCCGGACTTCACGGAAAGGGACGTCTGCGGCTCCTGCTTCGCGATCCGCGAGTACCGCGTCCACGACGACTTCGGCGGCGACGGAGCGCTCGCCCGCTTGCGGGAGCGCCTCCGGGTTCGCGGCGTCCGGCTGATCCTCGACTTCGTCCCGAACCACGTGGCGCCGGACCACCCGTGGGTCGCGGAGCACCCGGAGTGGTTCGTGGAGGGGTCGGAGCATCTCCTGGAGGCCCAGCCGCAGAACTACCGGCGCGTCCTCACCGGAAGCGGGAGCCGCGTCCTGGCCTACGGCCGCGACCCGTACTTCGACGGCTGGCCCGACACCTTCCAGCTGAACTACGGCAGCCCGTCCCTCCAGGCGGCGATTCTCTGCGAGCTCCGCCGCATCGCCCGCCAGTGCGACGGCGTCCGCTGCGACATGGCGATGCTCGTCCTGCCGGAGGTCTTCGAGAGGACGTGGGGGATTTCCGCCCCCGCTTTCTGGCCCCGGGCCACGGCCGCCGTCCGCTCCGAGGTGCCTGGCTTCCTCTTCCTCGCGGAGGTTTACTGGGACCTCGAGTGGACGCTCCAGCAGCAGGGGTTCGACTACACCTACGACAAGCGGCTCTACGACCGCCTCGAGCATCGCAGCGCCCCCCTGGTCCGCGAGCACTTCTTCGCGAGCCTCGACTTCCAGGACCACCTGGCCCGCTTCCTCGAGAACCACGACGAGCCGCGCGCGGCCGCGACGTTCCCGGAAGAGATCCACCGGGCGGCGGCCGTGCTCACATTTTTCTCTCCCGGTCTCCGCTTCTTCCACCAGGGGGAGCGGGAGGGACGGCGGGTCCGTATTCCGGTCCACCTGGGCCGTGGACCCGCAGAGATCCGGGACGCCGGCCTCGCCGTGTTCTATGACAGCCTGCTGCACTGCCTGAAGGACCCGGCCTTCCGGGACGGACGGTGGCAGCTCCTCGAGTGCCGGGCCGCGTGGGACGGGAACCCGACGTCGGACGACTTCGTGGCCTTCTCCTGGACCGGCCCGGGGGACCGCCGCCGGCTGGTCGTCGTCAACTACTCGGAGCACCCCGGACAGTGCTACCTCACGATACCGTGGGGCGACCTCGCCGGCCGGAGCTGGCTCCTTCTGGACCGCCTCGGGTCCGCGGCCTACGAGCGGAACGGAGACGACCTCGCGGCGAAGGGGCTCTACCTCGACGTGCCCGCCTTCGCCTACCACGTCTTTGCCGTGGAACCGTCGGACCCGGGGACCGCCGGCTCCGGAGCGACCCCTCGGGGGCGATTTCCGGTAAGCTGATCCGCCTCCTCTCATCGCGACTCGTTGGGGCCCCTGGGAGCCGGGGAGGCATGCCCCGTTGGAGGTGATCGAACATGCCCGAGCCCCGGCCCGACCTCGCGAAGCTCGTCTTCGGCGTCCTCTTCCTCTGCGGTCTCCTGATCGCGTCGCTCTGGATCCTGGCCCCCTTCATCGCCGCGATCGTCTGGGCGACGACGATCGTGATCGCCACGTGGCCGATCCTCCTCGCCCTCCAGAAGCGGCTCGGCGGGAAGCGGAGCCTCGCGACCGCGGTCATGACGCTCGCCCTGCTCGGAATCGTCTTCGTCCCGTTCCTCGCGGCGATCGGGGCGCTCCTCGGAAGCGCCAACGAGCTCATGGAGAAGGCGAAGACGATCCAGACGATGGAGGTCCCCCCGCCGCCCGACTGGGTCGGGCGCATCCCCCTCGTCGGGACGAAGGCCACGGCCGCCTGGCAGGGCTTCGCGGGGGAGGGCGTGAAGGAGTTCGCGGCAGCGTTCACGCCGTACGGCAAGCAGATCCTAAAGTGGTTCGTGACGAGCGCGGGGGGCATCGGGGCCGCTCTCGCCCAGTTCCTCCTCACCGTCGTCGTCGCGGCGGTCCTCTACTCGAACGGCGAGGAGGCTGCCGACCGGGTGCGGCGCTTCGGCCGCAAGCTCGCGGGCGAGCGCGGGGAAGGCGCCGTGCGCCTCGCGGGCCAGGCGATCCGGGGAGTCGCACTCGGCGTCGTCGTCACGGCGGTGGGCCAGGCCGTCGTGGGGGGCCTCGGCCTCGCGATCGCCGGCATCCCGTTCGCCGGGGTCCTCACCGCCGCGATGTTCATCCTCTGCATCGCGCAGATCGGGCCGATCCTCGTCCTGGCCCCGGCGGTCATCTGGCTCTACTCGACCGGGCGGCCCGGCTTCGGGACGTTTCTCCTCGTCTGGACGCTGATCGTCGGCACGCTCGACAACGTGGTCCGGCCCATCCTCATCAAGAAGGGGGCCGACCTGCCGCTCCTCCTCATCTTCGCGGGCGTCATCGGAGGGCTCGTCACGCTCGGCCTGATCGGGATCTTCGTCGGCCCGGTCGTCCTCGCCGTGGCGCACACGCTGGTGGAAGCCTGGCTCGGCGAGGCCGGGGCCGAGGAACTCGCCGGGGGCCGAGCGACCTGACCGATTCTCGACGCAGCGCCCGGCGGAACCGCCGCTCCCGCCGCCGCCGTTGCAGAGCGCATCGGGAGTGCCTATTCTTCGCAGGAAGGCCGGCCGATCAAACGCCCTTCCGGCGGGGCAGCCCAGGAAGGAGACGTCATGGTGGTCACCTCCCGTGCCCCCTGGTCCCTCGAGAGCGGCTTCCGCCGCTTCGTGGCGGTCCTCTGCACCGCCCTCATGAGTTTCGGAGACGCGGCCCTGCTTGCCCAGCAGCCTGCCGCTCCTTCGAGCCCGGCGGCGGCCGCTCCGACAGAAGCGGCGGCCGAGAAGCTCCCGCCGGAAGCGCTGGACGCCCTGGTCGCGCCGATCGCGCTCTACCCCGACGAGCTCCTCGCGCAGACGCTCGCGGCCTCCACCTACCCGCTCGAGATCGTCCAGCTCCAGCAGTGGCTGACGAAGAACAAGGGCCTGAAGGACAAGGCGCTCGTGGACGCCGTCGCCAAGCAGCCCTGGGATCCGAGCATCCAGTCGATGGCCGCCGTCCCGGACGTCGTGAAGCGGCTCGCCGACGACGTGCAGTGGACCAACGACCTCGGGAACGCCTTCCTGGCGCAGCAGGCCGACGTCATGACGGCCGTCCAGCGGATGCGGAAGAAGGCCCAGGACAAGGGGGCTCTCAAGTCGAACGAGCAGCAGAAGGTCGAAGTGCAGGTGATCGAGCAGAAGCAGGTCATCGTCGTCCAGTCGGCCAGCCCCGAGGTCATCTACGTCCCGTCGTACAGCCCGGCGGTCGTCTACGGTCCGCCGCCCCCGATGTACGCGTACCCGCCCATCTACTACCCCCCCTACTACGCCGGAGCGGCCTTCGTCTCCTTCGGAGTCGGCATGATGATGGGCGCGGCGATCTGGGGCGGCTCGTGCTGCCACTGCGGCTGGGGCGGCGGCAACGTGAACATCAACGTCAACAACAACTTCAACAGGAACAACAACTTCAACAACGGGAACCGGGGCGGCGGGAACAACAACTGGACGCACAACCCGCAGCACCGCGGCGGCGCCCCCTACTCCAACCAGGCCATGGCGAACAAGTACGGCGGGTCGGCCCGGGGCGGGCCGGCCTCCGGTCGGCAGGCGAGCGCCGGCTCGCCGAGGGCCGGCTCGCAGCCGGCCCTCGGCGGAGGTAACTTCGGCAGCGCCTCGCCCGGCGCGAGCGACCGCTCCGCCGGAGGAGCCGGAAACAGGGGCGCCAGCCCCGGCGCGAGCGATCGTTTCGCGGGCGGCGCCGGGAGCCGGGGCGGAGGCAGCAGTGACCGGATCGGCAGCCGCGACATGGGGTCCGGCGGCGGGTCGTGGGGCGGCGGAGGATTCGGAGGAGGCTCCGGGGGCATGAGCGGGCGGAGCGCCTCGGCCGCCAGCTCCCGCGGGGCGTCCAGCATGGGCTTTCGCGGCGGAGGCGGCGGCTTCCACGGCGGTGGGGGGCGGAGGTGAGCGCGATGAGTGAAAGATCGAACACGGCGGCCCGGACGTCCCTCTCGGGGCGTCACGGTCTCCCTCTCCGCTCCGGGCTTCTCTTCGGGCTCGCCTGCACGATCCTGGCGCCGCTGACGGCAGGGGCGGTGGCCCCCGACGCGCCGGCGAAACCCGCTCCTCCGGCCGCGGCAGCCCAGAAGCGCTTCGCCACCCCGAAAGAGGCGGCCGACGCGCTGATCGCGGCGGCCCGGAGCTTCGACACGGCGGCCCTGACGGAGATCCTCGGCAAGGATGGCAAGAGCATGGTGGTCACCGAGGACCACGTCGCCGACCAGAACCGAGCGGCGACGTTCGCGGCGAGGGCCGGCGAGAAGAGCTCCATTTCCCAGGACCCGAAGAAGCCGAACGTCGCCACGCTCGTCGTGGGCAGCGACGACTGGCCCCTTCCGATCCCGATCGTCCGCAAGGGAAGCTCGTGGCTGTTCGACTCGAAGAAGGGACGCCAGGAGGTCCTCCACCGGCGGATCGGGGCGAACGAGCTGGACGCCATCCAGATCTGCCGGGGCTACGTCGAGGCCCAGCTCGAGTACGCCTCCGAGAGGCGGGACGGCTCGGGCCTGAACCAGTACGCCCAGCGCATCGTCAGCACCCCGGGCCGGCGCGACGGCCTGGCGTGGCGCCTGGCGGACGGGACCTGGGAAGGCCCGGTGGGCGAGGGGATCGCCCGGGTGATCGCGGAGGGGCACATGGACCGGTACGAGCCCTATCACGGCTACTACTTCAAGGTCCTCAAGGGGCAGGGCCCCGCGGCGCCGATGGGGGAGATGGACTTCCTCGTGAAGGGCGTGATGATCGGCGGCTTCGCCCTCGTGGCGGCGCCGGCGGAGTACGCGGTCACCGGCGTGAAGACGTTCATCGTCGGCCATTCCGGGACGGTCTACGAGAAGGACCTCGGCCCGAAGAGCGTCGAGGCCTTCCGGAAGATGGAACGGTTCAACCCCGACAAGAGCTGGCACGCCGTCGAAGGGGACTGACCTCTCGGGCGATCGGCACCGAGGGTCTCCGCGACGAACAACAGGGCAGAAGAGCCGTTGAGCGCAGGCCAGCCGGACGGGCCGTTACTTCACGATCTCGGAGGCGACGCCCATCTCCTCGCAGACGCGGAGGGTCGCTATACGATCAGACCAATCGGCGTTCTGCGCTCCGAATTGACGAGCCGGAAGGAGGCGCCCCGCCAGGGGTACGAAGGCGCTCCAGACGCATGGCTCGAGGTGGATCCGGCGGACGCTGCGGGACTCGAAGGTCTATCGGCGGGAGACGAGCTCATCCTGATCACGTGGTTTCACGAGGCACGCCGCGACATCTTGCGGCTACATCCCCGCGGGGACGACCGCCGGCCCTTGACGGGTGTCTTCGGGACACGCTCTCCCGACAGGCCCAATCCACTGGGATTGCATCGCGTCACTCTCCGCGAGATTGCCGGGAGTCGACTGCGGGTCGGGCCGATCGAGGCGATCGATGGAACACCTGTCGTCGACATCAAGCCCGTGCTCTCAGGATCAGCGGACTCCTGATCGTCGAGTTCCCCGTTTCGTGACAACCGAACCGCATTTGACCCAGAAGGAGGCTTGCATGACGAACCGCGTTCGACCTGCGTCATCTCTTTCCGTGCTTCCGCTCCTCCTCGTCGTTTCGGCGCACGCCGTAGCGCAGACTCCTGCACCGGGGACCGATAGCAGGGCCGAGATCGCGAAGAACCTCGCGAACCCGGTTGCGAACATGGTCAGCGTCCCCTTCCAGAACAACTGGGACTACCACCTCGGGACGACGGACGCGACGCTCTACACGTTGAACGTCCAGCCGGTCATCCCGATCGGCCTGGACGATCGGTTCATCCTCCTCACCCGGACGATCATTCCCTACATCTCGTACAACTCCCTGGCCCCCGGTACTTCGGGCGCGGGCGGACTCGGCGACACGCAGGCGAGCATCTTCCTCTCCACGAGGGAAGCGACGAAGGGGGGCTGGATCCTGGGAGTCGGGCCAGTCTTTCTCTTTCCGACCGCGACGAGCCGCTCCACCGGATCCGGGAAATGGGGGGCCGGTCCGACGTTCGTCGTCGGGAAGCAGGACGGCGGATGGACGTACGGCCTCCTCGCGAGCCAGACCTGGTCCTTCGCCGGCACGGAAGGCCGCGCGAGCGTGAACTCGACCTTCCTCGAGCCCTTCCTGATGTACACGACGAAGACCTACACGACGTTCGGCGCCTTCACGGAGTCGTCCTACAACTGGACCGAAGGGCAGTGGAGCGTGCCCATCGAGGGGATGGTCAGCCAGGTGCTGATGCTGGCCAAGCAGCCGTTCAGCATCACCCTCGGCGGCCGCTACTGGGCAAAGTCGCCCGCGGGCGGGCCGGACTGGGGCCTGCGTCTCGCCCTGACCCTCATCTTCCTGGAGTGAGCCCTCTTCCGGACCGCGGCCGCCGTCGACGTCGGCGTGCTCATGACGGCCGTCCTCTTCGCAACGATGTCGCCGACCCTTGCCGGCCAGTTCGACCGCATCATCGACATCGCCGTGACCCTGGCCGTCGCGCCCTACGTCTACGCGTCGGTGGCGGTCGCCAACGTCGTCCGCTATCGTCGGCTGCCGGCTCGGACCCTCCGGACCTACACCTGAATAGGGATGACGGCGGTCGTGGACGCCATGGTGGCGCTCCTCGTGAGCGTGCCCCTCTATCTGTTCTTCACCCGATCGGTGGAGGCGGCGGCGGAGCGTCGTCGATCCGGGTTAACGTGAGGGGTCGGATCGGCGAGGCCGTCCGGACGCTCGAGGGCACGACCACGTTCCACGCACGCTGGAGAGACCCATGATCCCATCCCGCCTCCTTCGACGAGCGACCCTCGAGGACGTACCCGCCCTGGTACCCCTCGTCGGAGCGTTCTACGCCCACTTCGGGTACCCCTACTCCGAGCCCGCGAAGCGACGCCTGCTGTCCGAAGTGATCGAGACCACTTCTCTCGGCAGTCTCTGGCTGGTCCTTTCCGACGCGGGCGAGCCGGTCGGGTATCTGTTCCTGTCCTACTACTTCAGCCTCGAATTCGGCGGCCCTACGGCCTTCATCGACGAGTTCTTCGTCGGCCCCGCTCACCGGGGCCGCGGGTTCGGGTCGCAGGTCATTCTCGAAGTGATCGAGGTCGCGAAGAGCCTGGGCCTCCAGGCCCTTCAGCTCGAGGTGGAGCATTCAAACACCCGGGCGGCCACACTCTAC
>CAIMWE010000081.1 GCA_903845115.1 uncultured Acidobacteriota bacterium
ACCCGCGGGGGGAAACCGATGAACCTCTTGCCGAGGACGCTGGCGCAGAGGCTGATCGTGTCCCTCACGATCATCGTGGCGATCCTCGAGGGGGTCTCCGGCACGCTGAACGTGAGGATGCAGGAGCGCCAGCTCCTCGACACGATGGTCCTGGGCGCCGACCAGCTCTCGCGGGGGATCGCGAGCTCCACGTGGCATGCGATGCTCGCCGACAACCGCGAGTCGGCGTACCAGGTGATGCAGACGATCGCCCAGAAGCAGGGGATCAGCCGCATCCAGATCTTCAACAAGGAAGGGCGGGTCATGTTCACGACGTCGCCCGACGGCGTTCGCCAGGTCGACAAGAACGCCGAGGCCTGCTTCCTCTGCCACGCCTCCCAGCAGCCGCTGATCAAGGTGGACGTCCCCTCCCGCTCGCGGATCTTCCGGGCGCCGGACGGGGGGCGGCGGCTCGCGATGGTGACGCCGATCTACAACGAACCCTCCTGCAGCCAGGCCGAGTGCCACGCCCACCCCCGGACCCAGAACGTCCTGGGCGTCCTGGACGTCGCGCTCGACCTGGGGCCGGTGGACCGGGAGGTGCGGGACCTCGAGCTCCGCGCGATCGGCGCCGGGATCATCCACAGCGTCCTGATCGCTGCGTTCATCATCTTCTTCACGCGGACTTTCTTCTCCAAGCCCGTCGAGCGGCTCCTCAAGGGGACGCGCGAGGTGGGGAAGATGCACCTGGACCGTCCCGTGGCCGAGATCGGCCAGGGCGAGCTGGGGGAGCTGGCCCGGTCGTTCAACACGATGCGCATCCGGCTCCAGGAGTCGCTGGACGAGCAGGCCCAGTTCACCCACACGCTCGAGACCAAGGTGGCCGAGCGGACCGAGGAGCTGAAGGTCGCCCACCAGAAGCTCCTGCAGACCGACCGCCTCGCGTCGCTCGGGCAGCTGTCGGCCAGCGTGGCGCACGAGATCAACAACCCGCTCTCGGGGGTCCTGAACCTCGGGATGCTGGTCCAGCGGATCATCAAGGACGACGGGCTCCCCGCAGCCCGGGTGCCCGAGGTCAAGAAGTACCTCGGCCAGATGGTGAACGAGACGGCGCGGGCCGGCCGCATCGTCTCGGACCTCCTCACCTTCTCGCGGCGCGGAAAGCCGCAGCGCGTCATGGTGGACATCAACGGCATCGTCCGGTCGACCCTCTCGCTCGTCGGCCACAAGATGAAGCTGATGAACGTCGAGGGGGTCCAGGAGCTCGACGAGAACCTCCCGCAGGTGCACTGCGACGGGTCGCAGATCCAGCAGGTGGTGATGAACCTCGTCATGAACGGCGCGGAGGCGTCGCGGGCGAAGGGCCAGGGGTCCGTCTGCGTGAGGACGGGGCCCGGCCAGCGCCCCGGGACCATCTCGCTCGAGGTCGCCGACAACGGCGAGGGGATTCCCGAGGAGAACATCGCGAAGCTCTTCCAGCCTTTCTTCACCACCAAAGAGGAGGGCAAGGGCGTCGGCCTGGGCCTGGCGGTCGTCTACGGAATCGTCCATGCGCACGGCGGCGAGATCGAGGTCGCCAGCTCGCCGGGCGCGGGAACGTCGTTCCGGGTGATCCTCCCGATCAAGGCGTCGGAGGAAGGGCAGGGGGGGGAGGACAGGGACGGAGCGGTGGTCAGGACGGCGTGAGCGTCCTCGGCCTGGTTCCGATCGGCTCCCCCGACGAGGAGGTGACGAGGGCGCTGGAGCGGGGCCTCCGGGAAGCGTTCGGCCTCGAGGTCACGAGGTTCGACCCGCTTCCGGAGCCGCCGGGCGCCCTCGACCCCGCCCGCGGGCAGTGGGCCTCGACCGAGTTCCTCCGGCTGCTGCTGAAGACCGTCCCGGCCGGAACGAAACGGGTCCTGGGGCTGACCCGCCGGGATCTCTTCGTCCCGGTCCTCAGCTTCGTCTTCGGCCAGGCCCAGCTGAACGGTCTGGTCGCCGTCGTCTCCTTTGCCCGCCTCGACCAGACGTTCCACGGACTCCCCGCGGACCACTCCCTGACAGCGACGCGTGCGCTCAAGGAGGCGGTCCACGAGCTCGGCCACACGTTCGGCCTCGTCCACTGCACCGATCCCCGTTGCCCGATGTCCCTCTCGATCGACATCAGGCAGCTCGACACGAAGACCGCCCGGTTCTGCTCGAGCTGCGCCATCCTCCTGAAAGAGAGTCCCGCCATGAGAAACGAACCGAGAACGACCTCTCCCGCCGCGGGGGCGCGATGAACGCCCGCTGGCAGATCCTCGTCGTCGACGACGAGGAGGTGATGTGCGAGTCGCTCGCCGCCTGGCTCCGCGAGGACGGCTACACCGTCGACACCGCTTCCTCGGGGCGGGAAGCGATCGACAAGGCGAAGGCGAAGGAGTACGCGATCTACTTTCTCGACGTGAAGATGCCGGGCGGGATCGACGGGATCGAGACGTTGATGGAGATCCGCCGGATCCAGCCCGAAGCCTCGATCATCATGATCACGGCCTACGCGACCGTCGACACCGCCATCACCGCGATGAAAGAGGGGGCGCAGGAGTACATCGTCAAGCCCTGCAACCCCCAGGAGATCTCCCTCCTGGCCGCGAGGATCATCAAGGTCAAGAACCTCCAGCGCGAGAACGCCATCCTGAGGAAGAGGCTCGACAGGCAGTACAAGTTCCACGACCTCGTCAGCAAGAGCCCGAAGATGCTCGAGATCTTCGAGCTGGTGAGGGACGTCGCGAGCCTCAAGTCGACCGTCCTGATCCAGGGCGGGAGCGGCACCGGCAAGGAGCTGATCGCGCGGGCCATCCACTACTCGGGCGACCGGGCGCCGCGCCCGTTCGTCGGCGTCTCGTGCGCGGCGCTGGCCGAGACGCTCCTCGAGTCGGAGCTGTTCGGGCACGAGAAGGGCTCCTTCACCGGGGCCAGCGAACGGCGCAAGGGGAAGTTCGAGATGGCGGACGGGGGGTCGCTCTTCCTGGACGAGATCGGCGACATCTCGCCGAAGCTCCAGGTCGATCTCCTGCGCGTCCTCCAGGAGCGCCGCTTCTACAGGGTGGGCGGGAGCGAGGAGATCCCCGTGGACGTCCGCGTCATCGCGGCGACGCACCGGGACCTGGAGGCCGATGTGCGCGAGGGGCGCTTCCGCGAGGACCTCTTCTATCGCCTGAACGTCATTGCGATCCGGCTCCCGCCCCTCCGGGAGCGGCGCGAGGACGTCCCGCTCCTGGCCCGGACCTTCCTCGACCGGCTCTCGCACGAGCTGGGAAAGGAGATCGGCGACATCACCGACGGCGCCCTCTCGCTCCTGATGGACCACGACTGGCCTGGAAACGTGAGGGAGCTGGAGAACGCCGTGGAGCGGGCGATGGTCACCTGCCGGACCCGGGTTCTCTCGGAGGAGGACTTCGCGTTCGTCAGGCGTCCGACCGCGGGTAACGGGCACACCGTGATCATCCCGCCCGGAATGACGCTCGAGGAGCTGGAGAAGCAGGCGGTGGCGGCGGCGCTCGACCGGACCGGCGGCAACGTGAAGGAGGCCGCCATCGCCCTCGGGATCGACCGCTCGACCCTCTACGAGAAGATCAAGAAGTACGGGATCCCGCGCTGACCGCGGGACGGGAGGTGTCTCTCGGCGCCTCGAGAATCGTGGTCTCGTCCCGAGTCGTCTCGGGTCTCGGTAGGCGCGCCTACTCGTAGCGCCGCAGGGCCTCCTGGATCCGGTAGCGGCTGGTCTGGACGGCGCGTGTCTGGCTGACCGGCAACGACAGGATCCGACCCGACTCGCGATAGACCCATCCCCGTGCGTCGGCCACGTCCACGACATCCGTGAGCGTCACCTCCGGCGCGTCCTCGATGGGGGCTCCCGTGAAGAGGAGATCCTCGAGGACTCTCCGGAAGCTCCGGGGACCGAGTCCCGGTTCGCCCCCCGCCTCCTTGTCCTCGCAGGCGGCGAGCCGCTCAAGGAGGTGCCGTTCCGTCTGGATCGACTCGCACCCCTTGAGGAAGCGAAAGAGCAGGCCCTGGACCCGGAGAATCCGGTCCGGCCGGAGGAGGGGCCCCTCGACGAGGAGGGCCTCGTCGGCTCCCTCGACGATCGACAGCGTGCACCCCCTCTCCTCGAAGCTCCGGCGCCATTCCTCGAGCAGGGGCTGGAGGATCCCGGCGATCCGCGCGTCGAGCTCTTTCGCGCGTCCCTCGATCTCGTACTGGAACGTGTAGGCGAGGCGGTCGACGAGCTCTTCCGACAGGCCATGGAAGGCGAGCCGCACGAACGGGCTGGGCCCGAGGACCCGGACGCCCATCTCGCGCGCAGAGGAGAAGGTCGGGCTGAATCGCTGGACGTTGATGCGATAGGGTCCTCTGGGCGGCGCCAGGTGCTTCAGTCTCGGAAGGACCTTCGCCACCTCCTGGTACCACTCGAGCTGCTCGCCCGGCAGGGAGTAGAGGAAGTTCCAGACGCACCGGACCGCGTAGGCCCCCAGCCACTTCAGCTCCTGGACGTTCTCGATCGCCGTCGTCCCCTTGTTCATCAGACGGAGCGGTGGAGTCGAGAGGCTCTCGATCCCGGGCTGGACCATGTCCACGCCCGCCCTCGCCAGGGTGGCCACCTCCTCCCTCCCGAGGTTCGGGCGAATCTCCCACTGGAAGAGGTAGCCTCTCCCGAGGGCCGCGATCCTCGGGAGGAGCGTCCGGAAGTAGTTGTCGTCGAGGACGTTGTCCACGACGAGGAAGCCCCTGGGGCCGTACCTCGTCCGGAGCGCGTCGAGGTCCTCGAGGACCCGGTCGGCGCTCTTGGCACGGAAGGCCATCCGGTCCCCGTTCACGCTGCAGAAGCAGCAATGGCGGCGGTCTCCCCACCAGCACCCACGAGCGGTCTCGACCGGAAGGCGCCTCGGCAGCTCCAGGCTGCTGTCCCAGCTGGAGCGGAGCGCCTCCACCCGACCGAAGTAGTCTCCGTAGTCCGGCAAGGCCGTCTTGTCCATGTCGGCGGGGACGGCGCCCTCGAACCTCGAGACGACCCCTTCGCTCGTCCGGTAGCTCACGCCGTTCATCGCGTCGAACGAGGTCCCGGGCTCCTTCCGCAGGGCCCGGACGATCGGGACGATCAGGTCGTCGGCCTCCCCGTGACAGGCGACGTCGAAGACGGCAAAGGCCTCCAGGAGGGCGCGCCCCATGTCGCCCGACGCCTCGAATCCGCCGACGAGAACGCGCGTCCCGGGGGAGAGCCTCCGGACCGCCTCCGCGAGTCTCACGTTCGCCCGGGTCCGGCCCAGGGAGCAGGAGAAGCCGACGACGTCGTGGCGTCCTGCCGCCAGCTCCTTCGCCCAGGCCGCGACCAGCCCTTCGACGCGGGAGCGCAAGCGGCGCAGGAGGGCGAGACGCTCCGGCGGAGGGCCACTCTCGTCGAGGAGGGCCAGGTACCGTTCGTCCGCCTCGAGGTCCGGCGGGGAAAAGAGCCACTCGCCGCCGTCGGCCCAGTAGAGGTAGTCGAGGAAGAAACGGTAGGTCTCGAGCGCCTCCTCGGCCGATCCGCCCAGCTCCGGCAGTAGGTCGAGGTTGAAGTCGTAGATCTTGCAGGGAAGACCGGCCCGGGAGAGGGTGGCTTTCAGGATGCCCAGCCCGATCGAAGGCATCTCGACGCTGTGGAAAGGCATGCTCACCAGGGCGACGCTCGGCATCCCCTCGGCAGGGCCGTCTTCGCGTGTCCGACGGCTCACTCCGGCACCTCACGAGTGGGGCTCGGTGGCTTCCCTCGACGGAACAGGTTCACCAGGGAGATGATAGTAGCGTGATCCTGGACGGGGTCCAGGAGGGAGGAGCGAAGATGACGCAGTCACCGATCAGCGAGAACGAGGTCGCCGCATTCTCCGCCAAGCTGGACGAGTGGGCCAAGACACTGGCTCCCAAGGAGCGGGCGCTCCTGCGGGTGATCCTCCGGACGGCGGAGGCTACCCTGCCGGAGGGAGGCGAGCTGGCCGACTCCCAGCTGGAGGGGGTCGCCGGCGGTCGCTCCAGCTCCGAGGGCTTCCAGGGGCAGACCACCCACCTCCTCGGCAGCCTGGTCAAGGGCGCCAGGTTCGGGCCCGGTCCGCAACAGGACGACTTCGAGTACATCATGCTGCTCCCCTCCGATCTAAAATCTTCGCAGAGTCGGTGACGCCCGGAGACAGCGGGGCCGGCCCGCCGCGAGCTCCACCGCGGCCGGCTGTCCCGTACGGTCCGTGGCTGTCCCGCGCAGGCCTGGAGGTCGATCGCGACGTCGTGCAGGAAGGGCTACCACTTCACGCTCGACGACGTGAAGGCGCTCCGACCGGCGGCCGAACTCTCGGACGACCAGCTCCAGGCGGCTACCGGAGGGGTCAGCTTCGCAGGCAGGGTCGACTGCTCGACTAGCCCGACGTTGAACCATTCGTTCCATACGATGACGGTAGCCGACTGGACCTTCCCGAGGAGAGTCCTCATCGTCGGTCGCCGCCCTGCTGGATCGGGGCTTCCGCGGGTCGCCTCCCCGCCGAAATGGTGCCAGGGCCGCCGGCCGTTGCCTGGTCGAGACGGTGGAGGGGCAGACCCTCCGCCAGATTCCCGGGTCGATCGGGGTCCCGCCGGGGCACGTCGCGATGTCCTTCGTCGATTCGACGATCGTCCACCTCTCGAACGTCCCGAAGAAGGGGGAGGTGATGCCCCTGCGGTCGCTGGTGCAGGGGGGCCACGGAGAGCCGTTAACGCCCCGAACCGGGCTGGTTCGGTGACTCTTCGGCTGCACCGCGGTGCCGATCGTCCGCCCGGTGGGCGATCGTGAAGGCGACCGCGATCAGCCCCGCCAGCTTCATGAAGAGGACCACCCTCCCGGAGAGCGGCAGCTGCACCGGCTGCCACCACGCCAGGAGCGCCGCGACCGCGACGTGGCTCCAGGGGTCGCGTCGGCTCCAGACCGCGAGGAGCGCGAGGAGGAGCGGGGCGAGGTTGTAGTCGTTCGAGACCGGAGGGAAGAAGGTCCCGGCGGCGACGAGCCAGAGGAGGTACGGGAGCGCCAGGCGCTGGCCCTCTTCACACCGGAAGACTCGCCAGCTCAGCCAGGCCGCGAGCGAGCCGATCAGGAGCGCCGCCCCTACGTCTCCCGGGACGAGCGCCAGCGGCGTCCCGCCCCACAGCGACTGCCAGGTGAGGCCGAGCGGGTGGTTCCAGGGGTGGGCCTCGGGCGGTCCTCCGGCCATCCGCGCGACGTACACCGCCCTCTGGACGTGGATGGCGCTGTTCAGCAGGAACTGACGGAGCTCGGCCAGGTCGCTCAGCCCGATCACGGCGAGCCAGGTGCTCGTCCACGCGGCGAGGCGAAAGCGGCCGAGCGCGAGGAGCCCCAGCAGGAGGAGGCCGGGGTAGAGCTTGAGCCAGATCGCGGTTGCCAGGAGGAGGCCGGCGATCGTCTCCGCCCTTGAAGAGCGGCGGCGCGACAGCGCGACCCCGGCGATCAGGAAAGGGAGGATCAGGAGGTCGTAGTTGCCCCGCTCGATCGCGAAGAGGACCGGGGTGCTGAAGAGGACGAGCGCCACCGCGAGGCTGTCGGGGATCGGCTCGAGGCCCAGCTGGGCCCGCCACCGCGCGGCCGAGACGGCGCCGGCCGCCGCCAGCACCGCCAGCACCGCGATCCAGATGCGGAGGCTCCGTTCCGGCGTCGTCAGCGTCGTCCAGGAAAAGAGTCGCGTCACGATGGGCGGGTAACAGAAGAGGAGCTCCTTGTCCCCGTAGGCGTTCTCGCCGCTCATCCAGACCCTCGTGGGGCGGTCGGTGTTCCGGAGAAAGTCGACGCCAAAGGCGGGGATCCGGATCCACGTGCGCTCCGCGAAGAGGAGCCGTCCCCTCGACACGCTGGCTCCCCACCACGCGCACCAGGCGGCGATCAGGACGAAGCCGAGGAGGCTGGCCGCCCTGCGGGCTTTTCGCCAGGCCGGCGGAGGAGCCTGGATCGTGGGTGGCGCCATCGGTTCGGCTCGCCCCGGGCTACCGTCCGAGCGTCTCCCGAAGCTCGGCGACGTCGGCCGCCGTGGCCGGGTGCGAGCGGACCCACGACACGTTCCGGCACAGCACTCTCGCGGGGTAGCCCCCCCACATCTCCCGCGCGGGAACGGACATCGTCACCGTCGAGTTGACCGCGATGATCGCGCCGTCGCCGATCCTCACTCCCTTGACGATGGAGACGCCCGCCCCCACCCAGACGTGCCGTCCGATCGCGACGTCCGCC
>CAIMWE010000082.1:0-55000 GCA_903845115.1 uncultured Acidobacteriota bacterium
CTGCGTGAAGCTCTTCGTCTGCCCGCACCCCGCGAACGTCACCGTGTACTCGAAGGTCGTCAGCCCCGACGCGAAGAGCTGGATCCACTTCGGGTCGTTCGTCCCCAGCGCCTTCACGAAGACCTCCGGGTTCGCGGCCGTCGTGAAGGTGAAGTAGGCGAACTCGTCCCCCTGCGGGACCACCGTCGCCGTCCCGGCCTGCCCGGAGTACGGGTTCTTCCACGTCACCGTCGCCTTCACGCGGTTCTGTGTCAGGAGCCCCTCCGTCGCCGCCAGAGACGGGACCTGCTCCGGGGAAAGGTCGGCCCCGGCGGCCGGCGCCCCCAGCCCCAGGACCAGGACCATCGCGAGAATCCGTGCGTCGCGCATCGTTGCTCTCCTCTCCCGCCCTATCCGAGTGGCGTGCAATGGCTGTAGAGGATGCCGGACCGGTTCGGGTTGATCACCAGGATGACCTTCGTGTTGTGGACCGTCTTCGAGTCGGTCCCCCCGTTCATCGCGTGCAGCCCCACGACGAGGTCGGGCGTGAGGTACTGGGAGCTCGTGTCGGAGGAGGCGTAGCCGTAGCTGCAGGCACCGCTACCGCCCGGGTCCGGAGAGGGTTGATCCGTCTGGGTGAATGTCGTGCCGCTCGGCGTGAGGTTCCAGACGGAGTAGTCGTTCTCCACCTTCTTGGCGAGGAGGTCGATGACGTGAGTGATCCCCGACGGGAGAGCGACCTGGACCCTGATGTCCCCGGAGTTCGCCTGCTTGAGGTCGATGGCTGGAATGCCGTAGACGCCGTACGGGTCGATCGGCACGACACCCGAGACGGAAGCCCCTGAGATCCCTCCGGAGATGTAGAGCTGGTAGCCCGTGTTGTTCACGACGTAGAAATCGCCGGTGTCGACCTGGCCCCCGTTGCTCCCCTGCCAGACGTAAACGTACCCCGCATTGGTCGCCGTCACGGGACCGGCGGAGGAGAGGAAGACCGCGAGCGCGGCCGCCCTGGCCAGGATGGAAGCGAAATCTCTCATGTAAAGCTCCTTGCGGTTCCGCGGAGAAGTCTCTTCGCTTCTCTTCTTTCTAGTTGACGACATCGACGCCCATGGGCGCCTCGGTGCCGCGGGCGTCCCGGAAGACGAAGTTCCCGCCGTTGGGGGCGAAGGTGACGACGGGGCAGTAATTGGGGGTGTTGTCCGTGCAGCCGCTGAAATCCACCGACCCCCCGGCCGGCACCTGGGTGGCGGTGATCGGCAGCTGGTAGCAGTTCATGTAGACGGTGTTCTTGTAACCGAGCGCCGCGGAGGTCTTGTGCGAGAGACCATCCATGATCGTGATTCCGCTGGAATCCGAGCAATACCAGCAGCCGTACTTCACGGGGGTCGTCGCGTTCAGGGTTCCGTCGTAGAGATCGAAGGTCACCGGGCTGCCCGTGTCATCGATCCGCACCGTGAGCGAGCAGGAGACCTGGGGCCCCACGCAGGTCGAGGAGAGGATGGAGCTCTTCAAGCTCGGATCGGCGGTGGTGACGGTCCCCCGGGTGTTGCTGGCCCAGACGGGTCCTACGCAGTAGGGGGTGCCGGGGTTGTTCCAGACATAGGTGGACGGCTGGGAGATCGTGAAGGGAGGCGGGAGACACTCGACGTTGATCGGCTGGGTCGTCTGCGCGTCGCTGAGGCTGATGCTCTGCCGCGACGTCGGGCTCGGCACGCTCAACACGATGCTGCAGCTCTCCGCCTGGGCGGTGCACGTGCTGGAGGTGACGAACGTGGACGGAGTCGAAGTGACCGGCCCCCGGGGAGTCTGCACGTTCACGGCGAAAGGACAGGCGCTGCCGAGGCTCGCAGTCCCCGAGTAGGAAAGGGGCGCGACGACCATCGTCGCGCTCGTGCACTTGACCGGTATCGGGATGGAGGTGAGCGTGTCGGAGATGCTGAACGTGCCGTTCGCCCCGGCCGGCACGAAGACCGTGTAGGTGCAGGGCGAGGGGGGGGGCTGGTCGGTGCAACGACCGGGGTTCACGCTCCACTTGTCGGGGAGGTTGACGGGGCTGACCGGGGAGAAGGCGTCGCTCACCGTGAGCTCGCAGTCGCAGGTCGTCTCCAGGGTCTTCACGTCGAACGACGGCGGACTCGCCGTCATCGGCAGGACCGAAGGGCAGGTGGCCGGGAGCGTCCCGCAGTTCCCCGCGAACAGGTGGGCCCACTTCCCGACCTGCTGGGGGTCTTTTCCCGTCGTCGGGAGGTTGTTGGCGAAGCTCCACCAGTCCAGGGCGTCGTTGGGCGAGAGGGCCGAGGCCACCTTCATGTAGTCGTACTTCGGGAAGGCCGTCGGCGCCGAGCAGGGTTTTTCGTTCGAGCTGTCGCTCCAATCCTGGAAGGCCAGCGGGTAGACGCAGGAGTAGTAGTCGGACGTGACGTAGGCGCCCCCGGAGGTGCTCCCCTGGCGGAAGGAGTCGAGCTTGCCGAACGCCTGCTGCGCGAAGAAGGCCGCGTACGGCGTGATCGTGAGCTGGAAAGTCGGCGGCATCAACGCGCTCTTGGCCGTCGTCAGGGCAAAGACGAATTGCGATCCGTCGGAGACCGTGTACGAGTCCCCCCCGCAGTACCCTCCGTTCAGCGGCTGGAGGCGGCTCCCCCCGCTGGTGACCGCCAGGCTCGTCACGAAGACGTTGTCCGTCTTCTGGTTGTCGTTGGAGCTCGGGGCGTTGTCCACTACCCCGCTGGCGATGTCCTGCCCGGTCTTGAAGATCCCGTAGGCCCCTTTCGCGGCCTCCCAGAGGTTCCCCTCGGTGGTGCCGGTGATCACCTCGAACAGCCCGTGCATCGCCTCGGCGTCGTCCTTGACCCATTCCCACCAGGGATGGGAAGTGGGCGGTGGGGGCGCCGTGTAGTTGTTCCAGCTCGAGAGGGTCGCCTTCCAGTCCCCCGAGGTGAGATTCATGTCGAACTGCGGGTAGCTGCCGCTCGGGAGCGTGGTGTTCGCGATCCACCGGTGCAGGAACGTGTGGATCCCTCCCCCGGGCCCCGAGGCGGGCTCGACGGCGACGGGGTAGCCCGGGACGGCAGCGAGACCGGAGTAGTCCAACGGGTATTTCATGGAGTTTGCCAGGGTGTCGACGAGATCGACGGTCCACCGGAGGTTCGTCTGGTTGACGATCCGGAAGAAGATCACGCTCGAGGAGTTGTACCCGTTCACGCTCTCGACCGCGGTCGCGTCGCAGCTCGAGGTCTGATCGTCGCCGACCATCGCGAGATCGACCTC
Organism: uncultured Acidobacteriota bacterium; assembly: GCA_903845115.1. Classification (GTDB taxonomy): domain Bacteria; phylum Acidobacteriota; class Thermoanaerobaculia; order UBA5066; family UBA5066; genus CAIMWE01. The sequence goes on from CAIMWE010000082.1 coordinate 3,247, forward strand.
CCCGGCCGGGACCTGCTGTCCCGCCTCGTCCACGTACCAGAGCCTGGCGGCGTCCCCGACGACCGCGATCCCTTCGGAGTAGGACTCCGCGAGGGCGAAGTCGTTCTCGTGGGCGCGCAGCCCCGACGCGTCGATGAACCCCAGGCGCGACGGCCCGTTCCTCACCAGCGCGAACCTGCCGGAGAAGGGGAACGCCTCGTCATAGAGCGGGGCGATCGCCAGCTCCCCGGTCTTCGAGATGTACCCCCAGCGATCGCCGATCCTCACGGGGGCCAGCCCCCCGGAGAACTCGCGCGCCTCGGGGAAGACGGGGGCGATGGCCACCGTGCCGTCGCGCCGGAGGTAGCCGTACCCCCCGTCCCGCTTCTCCCTGAAGAGCGCCAGGCCGTCCCCGGAGAAGCCATAGGCCCGGTAGTAGGGCGTGCCGAGCGCGAGGCTGCCGGTCGGCGTGATGTAGCGCCACGCCCCCCGGACGGCGACGGCCGCCAGCCCGTTCGCGAAATGGTCCGCTGTGTCGTACCGCGGCGGGATGACGAAGGCGCCGGTCCGGTCGATGAAGCCCCAGAGGCCGCCGGCCCTCTCCCTGGCCGCGGCAAGCCCCTCGGAGAAGGGTGCGATCTCGCTCAGGGGGCGCGGGAGAGGGGTCGCCACCCCCTTCGTGTCGATGATCTCCCATCTCCCGTCGCGCCTCACGACGGCGTATCCGCTGTCGAACGGGCTGGCGTTCTCGTACAGGAACGGGACGACCGCCTTCCCGTTCCTGTCGACGTAGCCCCAGAGCCCCCTTTGCCGGACGGCTGCCAGCCCCCCGCTGAAGCGCCCCAGCTTCTGGAGGGAGTAGCCGATGGGGTGGATCCCGGCTGGAGCGGGCGTCGACGAAACCGACGACACCTTCGCCGCGGCGGACCCGACCCCGGCCGACGCCGCTGCCAGGGGGCCCGTACCGAGGACCACCGCCAGCACGATCCCGGCCGCACCGGCGGCCACCCGGATCGGAAGGCCTCTCGCGGGCGACTGCTCCGACCGGGACCCCGTCGAGGACACTGGAAAACGACTTTTCATGGGCTGTCTCCCCTTGTAGATCCGTGACCTGACACCCTACACCGGAAAACCGACCGGGGGAGCGGGCTCCCCCCGTCGACCCTTCGATCCGTTCCGCCGGGCAGGGGCGGCTCGTCCCTGCCCGGCGGGCTTCGAACTAGAGCTGGCTAGCCGTTGACGACCCTGGCCGCGGCCCGGTTGCACTGGGCGACCACCTTGGGCAGGTCCAGCGTGGTGAGCTGGCCCTGCTTGACGATGTATCGCCCGTTGATGACCGTGTAATCCGCGGTGACCGGGGCGCAGAAAAGAACGGAGGCCACGGGGTCGATCATGCTGCCGCCGGAGAAGCCGACCCGGTTGAGGTTCACGGCGAAGAAGTCGGCGCACTTGCCGGGCTCGAGGGAACCGACGTCGTCTCTCCCGAGAACGGACGCGCCGCCACGGGTGGCGATCTCGAGGGCTTCACGGGCGCTCATCCACTTCGACTTCTCGGCAGGTGGGCCACCCGGGTTCAGGCTCAGCAGCAGCCGGGCCAGGAGCATCGCCTGGCGCGCCTCGCCGAGCATGTGGGAGCCGTCGTTGCTGGAGGAGCCGTCGACGCCGAGGCCCACCTTCACGCCCGCGTCGCGATACTTCCTGACCGGCGCGATCCCGGAGGCTAGCCGCATGTTCGAGCAGGGACAGTGGGCCACGCCGCAGCCTGTCTTGGCGTAGAGCGCAATCTCCGCGTCGTTGACGTGGACGGAGTGCGCGAACCAGACGTCGTCGCCGACCCAGCCGAACTTCTCCATCAGGCCGACGGGGCGCAGCTTGTACTTCTCGAGGGTGTAGCGCTCCTCGTCCAGCGACTCGGCCAGGTGGGTGTGCAGCTTCACCTTGTACTGCCGGGCCATCTTCGCGGACTCCACCATGAGGTCGTCCGTGACGGAGAACGGCGAGCAGGGCGCCAGCACGATCCGGGTCATGGCCCCGGGCTTGGCGTCGTGGAAGGTCCCGATGACGCGCTGGCAGTCCTTGAGGATGGCGGCTTCCTCCTCGACGCAGCTGTCCGGGGGGAGTCCGCCCTTCGACGCTCCGAGCGACATGCTGCCCCGCGAGGCGTGGAAGCGCACCCCGACCTCGGCGGCGGCGCCGATGGAATCGTCGATCTTGCAGCCGTTCGGGAAGACGTACTGGTGGTCGAAGGCGGTCGTGCAGCCAGAGAGCGCCAGCTCCGAGAGCCCCACCTTGATGGCCAGGTTGACGTCCTCCGGCCGCATGCGCGCCCACATCGGGTAGAGCACCTTCAGCCAGTTCCAGACGTTCCCGTCCTGGGCGGCGGGGACGACGCGGGTCAGGTGCTGGTAGAGGTGGTGGTGCGTGTTGACCAGCCCCGGCAGCAGGATGTGGTCCTTCAGGTCGAGCACTTCCTCGGCAGAGGCGGGCAGGCTGCTCGTGGGGCCCACCTGCTTGATGAAGCCGTCCTCGATGTAGATCCCCCCGTCCTTGATCTCGCGGCGGCCCGCGTCCATCGTCACGACGACGGTGGCGTTCTTGACGAGCATCGTCTTCGGCCGCTTGCCGCCGCCGGCGGCGCTCGCCGGCTTCGCGGCCTGGCCCGCCGCCTCGGAAGGCGGAAAGCCGATCGCCAGCCCCGCTCCGACGGCGGCGCCGACGGTGAGGAAGCCGCGCCGGGAGACTCCCGATCCGTTCGAGGGCTCGTCCGAGGGCGGCATGTTTCGGTTGTCGTGGTCACTCATGGTCAATCTCCTCTCCTTTGGGGGGGGTGCAGGCTCGGGGGTCGCACTTGCCGTGTGTCGGAACGGCCGGCGGTCATGTTCAGAAAACGGCCGTCAGCTGCAGCGTCGCCGAGGTGGACGGGGCCTTCCCGAACCCGACCACCGGCAGCGTCGTGATCACCGGTTCGAGGAAGACGTTGGCGACGAAGTGGAACTGCGCGTAGGCCTGGATCATCAGCTCGCTGGCATTGAAGCCGTAGCCCGCCTCCGGACGGTGGTTGGGCTGGGCCCAGGAGACGCCGAGGCCGTAGCTGTCGCGAGGACGGGACCGGAAGGGACCCAGGACGGTGAGGCCGCCGCCGATGGAGGCGTTGATCAGGTTGGTCGTCGACGGGCTCCACCCCGCCTGCAGGAAGAGGTTCAGGCCGCTCGAGTCCTGGCCGCGGCGGAAGTTCGCCAGGCGCTGGCTCGTCTGCGCGTAGATTCCCCAGGCGGACCCCTCGGTGAGCGTCCCTGCCCGGAGCGGGCCTCCCTGGTTCCAGGCGCCCACGGCGAACTGCCCGGGAGCCTGCTCCGATCCGATGCGCCATCCGCCGCCGACCTCCGCGATGCTGAAGAGGGGGCCGGAGAGGTCGGGCGAGACGAGCCCGGTGTTGGTGCCGGAGGCCCCGAGCCTCCCGTCGTAGACGCCCGCCGAGAGGTAGAAGCGTCCGCCGAGCGATTTCGGGGCGATCGTCCCCTGGATGCCCAGGCTGGAATCCGGGTATCCCGGGATGCGGCCCAGCATCGTCGGGGGGACGAAGATCGGCGTGTAGATCAGCCCGGTGAGCGACGGAACGGCGTAGTCGCCGCTCTGCGCCGTCGGGTCCGGCTTGGCGACGTTGCCGAAGCTGATGGTGGGGATCAGCTTGCCCGCCACGAGCTGGAGCTGGTCGTCGAAGAGGTTCTGCGCGAGGAGGTAGTTGTAGAGCTCGGTCCGGTTGTTCGGGCCGACCGCGACCGTGCTGTTGACTCCCTGCACGCTGCCGGCCGCGCCATTGACCGGCTGGACGTTGTACTGCAGCCCCGCGACGCCGATCTTGGCGCCTTTCCAGCCCACGGCCTTCTCCAGGTCGAGGCTGAGGCTCAGGGCGAGAAATCCCGCCCAGTTGACGGTGTCGGGCGATGTCCCGCCGCCGAGCTGGTACGTGCCGTTGCCCACGGCCACCCCGCCCAGGCGGAGGGGGCTGCCCGAGGGGAGGCCCAGCCATCCCCCCAGCTCGCCCGTTCCCGTGAACTGGAAGTCGTTCAGGGGATTGCCCGTGACGCTCGGAAGCCGGGCGGCGGCAGGCGCCGGGGCCGGCGGAGTCGCGGCGTCGCCCTCCGCTCGCGCCCCGGAGGTCAGCGACAGGAGGAGGAGGAGAGCCAGCGACCGCTTGACCGCCGGCGCGGAGGGCAGCCCCCCCGCCGAGGCGACGTTCTCCCGTGTGCGAATCAGCATGTCCGTGGTCTCCTTCCTCGCGTCGACCCGTCTGGCGCCGCTCCCGGCCAGGCCGATGGGAGAAGATAGATCCCGGTTACCGCCGGATTGTGACCGGTTGAGACCGCTCGCCACTTTCTGGCGAGCCGGTCGCGCGGGCGGGGCGAAAATCGGGGCTCAGGGCTTCAGGGCGCACTCCGCCGTGAAGACGTAGCCGATCCCGTGCGCCGTCTGGACGGGGAGGTCGACGCCGGTCTGGGCCTGGACCCTCCGGCGCAGACGGCTGATCTCCTTGTCGAGCCGTCGCTCGTTGAAGTCGACCGGGTCCTCTCCCAGCACCGCGATCAGCGCCCGCCGCCGCACGGGGCGCCCGCGCACCTGCATCAGGGCCTTCAGGACGGCGAAGTCGTACCCGCCGAGGGAGACGGGCTCGCGGCCCGGGGGGACGAGCTTCCAGCCGACCGTTTCCAGGACCCACCGGCGCGGCTCGGGCATCCCTTCGATCCGCCGGACGAGGGCGTCCATCGTCGCCACCAGGATCTCCAGCCGGACCGGCTTGACGAGGTAGTGGTCCGCCCCGCGGTCCAGTCCCGAGACCCTCTCGGCGATCTCCCCCCGCCCCGTCATGACGACGATCCCGAGGTTCCCCCCCGAGGCCCTGAGCTCGGCGACGACGTCGAGCCCGTCCCCGTCCGGGAGCCCCCGGTCGATGATCGCGATGTCGAACCTGCCCGGAGCCCAGACTTCACGGAAGGCAGCGACACTCGCGACGGCCGTCACCCGGTGGCGCTTCTCCTCCAGGAATCCCCCCAGCTCCTCCAGGAGGAGCGGCTCGTCCTCGAGGAGGAGAATGCGCGCCATCGAGGGGAGTCTAGGCGCCGCCCGGGGATGGCGTGTGACCACCTGTGACCACGTGTGACCGTTCGCCGCCTGATATCTTCCCGCCCGTGCGTGGAGGGTCCCTTCTCGTCCTCCTGGGTCCGGCCCTGGCCGCCGGCCTCTCCCTCGCCCAGCCGGCGCTTCGCCTCTCGGGCACGGAGGTCTCCTCCTCTCTTTCCGGCCACGTCGCCCTCCTGAGGGACCCGGGGGGAGCCCTCGGGATCGACGACGTCCGCGACGCCGTGGGCTGGAGGCCCCTTCCGGGAGGCCTCTCCCTCGGGTACACGAGGGACGCCGCGTGGCTCCGGATCGACGTGGAGCTGGACCCTCCGGCCCCGCCGGACTGGCTCCTCGTGCTCGCCGACGCCACGCTCCAGGACGTCCGGCTCTGGTCCCATGACGACGCGGGGCGCCGCGTCGAGCAGCGTTCGGGATCCGCCGTCCCCCGGGGGCTCCGTCCGGTCGACCACGCCTACCCCGCCTTCCCCCTCGGCCTGAGACCGGGCCGGCAGCGGCTCTTCCTCAGGATCCGCACCCCCGTCTCCCTCGCGGCCCGCCTCGAGCTCTACCGCCCGGAGAGCTTCGCGAACCAGGCGCGCGCCGCGTCCCTCGCATGGGGGCTCTTCTTCGGAGCGGTCCTGTCGATGGCGGTCGTCTCGTTCTCCTTCTGGGTCCGGACGCGCGAGCCGGTCAACGGGTGGTATGCGGCCTACATCCTCCTTTACGCCACCGCCACGATGCTCACGGCCGGCCTCCCGCAGCAGTACCTGGGGGCTTCCGGCCCCGCCGTCGACGTCCTCCGCGGCATGGCGCTCTGCGGGGCCGTCGGCGTCGGGTCGGTCTTCGACTCCCTCGCGCTGCAGCTGGCGGAGGTCCTCCCCCGATTCAACCGGGTCTTCCTGCTCCTGGCCGTGACGACCTCGGCCGTGGCGGCGATCCTCGTCGGTTCGGGGCAGTACGGGCCCGGCTCGGCCCTGGCGCAGGTCGCCGGGCTCCTCCTGATCGCGGTCCTCCTCTTCGTCTCCGCGATTCTCGCGTTCCGTGGGCACGCGCCGGCCCGCCTCTTCCTCCTCGCGTTCTCGCTCTTCTTCGCCGGGGTCACCCTCCGCTTCCTGCGCAACCTGGGGGTGATCGCTCCCGGGCTCCTGGCCGACAACGGAATCTACGCCGGGGCGTTCGCCAACCTCGTCACGATGTCCTTCGGCCTCTCGGGCCGCTTCAGCAGGCTGAAGAGGGAGAAGGAGAGGGCGCAGGCCGAGGCTCTCGAGGCGACTCGCCGCATGAACGAGTCCCTCGAGGCGGACGTGGCGGAGCGGACCCTCGAGCTGAGCGAGGAGGTCCGGCGGCGCGGCCAGCTGGAGGAGGAGCTCCGCCGCGCTCTCGAGGTCGAGCGGGCCGCCCGCGAGACGCAGCGCGACTTCGTGGCGATGGTCTCGCACGAGTTCCGCTCCCCCCTCTCGGTCATCGACGTGGCCGTCCAGCGACTGCGGGCCGACCCCTCGGCCTCGAAGGAGGCGACTCTCGGCCGGTGCAAGAGCATCGACGGGGCGGCCGGGCGGATGGCGGCCCTCGTGGACGACTACCTCGTCGCCGACAGGCTCGTGGAGGAAGGGGAGAGCCTCGCCGTGAGGCCGTCCAACCTCCGGCTCGTGATCGCCCGCGCCGTCGCCGAGCTGCCGGACGGGCAGGTCGCCGTCGAGGCCAACGGGCTGCCCGGGCTTTTCCCCTGCGACCCCGACCTCCTGCAGGTCGCCCTCCGCAATCTCCTCGCCAACGCCGACCGCCACTCCCCGCCGGGCCGCCCCGTCTCGCTCGACGCCCGCCCCGCGCCGGACGGCGGGGTCGAGCTCGCCGTGACGGACGAGGGGCCGGGAATTCCCCCCGACGAGCTGCCGCACCTCTTCCGGAAGTACTTCCGGGGGCGCAGCGCTCGGGGAAGCGCCGGAGCCGGCCTTGGCCTCTACCTCGTCGACCGGATCGCCCGCGGGCACGGGGGATCGGTCTCCGTCGAGAGTGGGCCCGGCGCCGGCGCGACCTTCCGCATCCGGCTCCCGGGGGCGCCCCCGACCTGAGGACACCCCCACCTACCAGGATGTCACCGCGACCGCCCGGCCCAGCTCCCGTTCTTCCGGATGTAGCCGTACCTGCCGTCGCGCTTCTCCTGCACCAGCGCCAGGCCGTCCGCGGTGAACGAGTACGCCCGGTAGTACGTCGTCGCGAGGACGACCGTTCCCGTCGGCGCGACGTAGGACCAGATCTTGCCGACGGCGACGGCCGCCAGCCCCTGGGAGAAGTCGTCGGCGCGATCGAACCCGGGCTGGATCACGAAGGCGCCGGTCCAGTCGACGTAGCCCCACTTGCCCCCGCTCTTCGCCTGGGCGCCGCGAGCCCCTCCGAGAAGCGCGAGATCCTGGCCAGCGGGCGGTGGATGGTGACCGAGGTGCCCGACTTGTCGATGATCCCCCAGACGCCGTTCTTCCTCACCGAGGCCCAGTTCCGCTCGAACGGCGTGGCCTCGTCGTACAGGAAGGGGATCACGGCCTTCCCCGTCTTGTCGACGTAGCCCCGCTTCCCTTGCATCTTCACAGCGGCGAGACCGCCGCTGAAGGAGCGCAGCTGCTCGAGGGCGTAGTCGACGGGGTGGATTCCCGCGGGGTCGGGCGGGGCGATCTTCGCCGCCTCGACGCGGCCGGCGCCGGGCGAGGAGGCGGCCGCCAGGGGGGCGGCCGCCAGGGCGAGCGCCAGCGAAACGCAACCCGCTCCGAGGGCGAGAGGCCCCCGGGTCCATCTCGCGGTCAGCCGCGTCGCCGGGTCAGCGTTCCTGGACGAACCGATAGGAAGTTTCATGGTCTCTCTCCTCGCGTGGATCCGGTCAGGATCCGTTCGGAGGAAGTCCCCCGAACCAGGCAATATACAAAGCATAGGCCCCATTCCCCCCCCCGGACCTGACTCCCGGCCTTCTGGCCCTTTACTTTGCCAGTAAAGGAAAATAGGCTTTACTCAGTGCGAAGCACCCTTTCCTCCAAGGGCCAGGTAACCATCCCGGTGGCGATACGCGTGCGGCTCGGCCTCCAGGCCGGAACGCCGGTGGAGTTCGAAATCCAGGGGGAGGTCGCCGTCATTCGCAAGGGGCGAACCGGGGATCACCCGATCGACCGCGGATGGCACCATCTCGACCTCGGCAAACCTGTCGACGAGATCATTGACGAGCTTCGCGGACCGCGACCGAAGCCGCTGTAATGCCGTGATGCCGTGAAGGTCGCCGTCGACACTTCCGTCCTTCTGGATGTCCTCGGGGCCGACTCCGAGTTCGGCGAACGCTCCAGGAGCGCTCTGAAGACGGCCTGGTCCGGGGGGGCGGTCGTCATCTGCGACGTCGTGCTCGCCGAGGTCTCGGCCTTCTTCCCGGCCGGCGAGAAGCCGCTTCTCCTTCTCGGGAAGATGGGGATTACATTCGAGGCGCTTTCGGCCGCGGCGGCCGTCGAGGCAGGCCGCCGCTGGAAGGCATTCCGCTCCCTGGGCGGAGCCCGCCGCGAACGCGTCATCGCGGATTTCCTCGTCGGCTCGCACGCCCTCCTGTCTGCCGATGCGCTTCTCACGCGCGACCGTGGCTTCTATCGGACGGTGTTCTCGGGGCTGCGCGTCCTCGAGCCGTGATCGCGTCGACTTTCAGATCGAGCTCCCGGTGAAGCTGTCGCTGCGCTGATCCCACGCGGTCGTCGACCGCTTCGTCCGGATCGCCCTGAAAAACGGCGGGATTCCGATGATCCACAGCTCGGGCGACGCCGCCACGGACCTCGCCCTGTCCGCCTATTATGCTCGGATATTACGAATATCGTAAGATGTGAGCGCGGATGCAAAGCCTGACGGAGAAAGTCTTCATGCTGGCGCCGCCGGGCGGGTTGTTCGACGAGACGGTCATTCACAACCTGTTTCCGGACGGAAGTGATGGGGCGCGCGCGCTGCTGGTGCATCGGGCATGCCAGGCGGGGGAAGTCTTGCGACTGAAACCCGGGCTTTTCGTCCTTGCCCCGCCCTATCGGAAGTCCGAGTCGCATCCTTTCGTGGTGGCGGCTGTACTGCACGCCCCGTCCCACGTCAGCCTGGAATCCGCCCTGGGCTATCACGGCCTGATCCCCGAGGCGGTCTACCAGGTGGTCAGCGTCACGGTCGGGCGGAGCCGGGAATTCTCCACGCCGTTGGGAGTGTTCAGCTTCCGCCGGGTTCCGGCGCGCGCACCACGTGCCGGAGTCGAGGCCGTCGCGGTCGCCCGCAACGCCTGGGCGTTCATCGCCTCGCCCCTGCGCGCCATTGCCGACGCGGTCTACCTCGCCAGGGAGGTCACCTGGAGCCGGAATGGCCTCGGCTACCTGACCGAGTCGCTCCGCATCGAAGAGGACGATCTGCGGTCGCTCTCCTTCGAAGCGATGGAGGAGATTCTGGACAGCATCCGCAGCCGGCGCGTGCGTGCGTATCTCGAGGGGTTGAAGGGAGCCGTCGGCCATGCTGGATAGGGTACTGAGCGCGAGAATCCGCGACTACGCGCCGGCGAACGTGGTCGAGCAGGAGAACGTCCTGCAGGAGCTGATGCAGCACTATGTACTGTCGAGCCTCTCGCGGGCGGGTCTGTTCGCAGAGGCTATGTTTCACGGCGGCACCTGTCTGCGCATCGTCTGCGGGCTCAACCGCTTTTCGGAGGACCTCGACTTCCTGCTCAAGCATCCCGATCCGGGCTTCCGCTGGCAGGGCTACCTGGAGTCCGTTCGGAAGGACTGTGCGCAGGAAGGCATTCCGTTCGAGGTGCAGGACAAGTCCAGGGCCGAGACGGCGGTCCAGAAGGCGTTCCTGAAGACCGACTCCATCGGCAAGGTTCTGTTGCTGGACCTGCCCTTCGAGCGGTACAGAGCCCGAAAGATTCGCATCAAGCTGGAGATCGACGTCAATCCTCCGGCGGGCTCGACGTTCACGACCAGCTACCTCACGTTCCCCGTGACGGCGCCCATGACGACGCATTCACTGGAATCTGGCTTTTCCCTGAAGTTGCACGCCCTGCTCTGCCGGCCCTACGTGAAGGGCCGCGACTGGTATGACTTCGTCTGGTATGTCGCGCGCAGGACCCGGCCTGATCTGGACCTGCTGCGCCATGCCGTGCTGCAGCAGGGGCCGTGGGCCGGCCAACAGATCGCGGTGACCAGGACCTGGGTGCAGGAGAACCTGAAAGCGGCCATTCGGCGCATCGACTGGACTGCGGCCCGGGATGACGTTCGGCGCTTCTTGCCCCTGGGCGAGCAGGAGGGTCTGGGTGCGTGGAGCGCGGACTTCTTCCTTCACGAACTCGCGCGGATGAACGGCGGGGGAACGTGACCGGGTCCGGGGGAGCCCGTCGGGTAGAAGTTGCCCGGCCGGGCTACTTGCCAGCCGGGACCAGGCGGTAGACGATCTCCCCGCCGACGACGGTCATCGCCGCCCGGACCTCGTCGATCCGGGAGGGGGGGATCGCGAAGAGGTCCTCGGTGAGGACGGTCATGTCGGCCAGCTTGCCCGGCTCGAGCGAGCCGCGGGTCTTCTCCTCCTGGATGGAGCGGGCTGCCCAGGTGGTCCACATCCGGAGCGCGTCCGTCACCGAGATCGCCTCCTCCGGCTGGATGACGCCCATGTCGCTCGTCCGGGTCACCGCCGCCTTCATGTGGACGAACGGGTTCAAGGCCTCGAGGTAGGCGCCGGTGGTGTCGGACGAGGCGGCGGGCTGGAGCCCTCCCTTCACGAGCGACCCGTAGCGGAAACCGGTCCGGGCGCGCTCCTCGCCGAGGAGGTGATAGGTGGCCCTGCCGAGGAAGAGGAGCCAGGCCGGCTGGGTGACGACGTGGAGCCCGAGGTCCTTCACCGCCCTCGTCACCTCCGGGGTGGGACCGACGAACTGGCCGTAGTGCTCGAGCCTCTGCAGCGTGGGCTTTCCGCCCTCCTTCGCGACCGCGCGGAAGGCGTGCACGGCGATCTCGCTCGACGTGTCGCACGAGGCGTGGAAGGCCACGCCGAGCCCGGCGGCCCGGGCCCTGCGGGCGAAGTCGGTGGCCTGGGCCTCGGTGGTCACGAGCAGTCCGCGCCCGCCGCCGGGGACCCCTTCCGGGTCCGCGTAGGGGGCCGCGCAGTAGCCCGACCCCGCGTCCACCTCGCCGTCGATCCAGAGCTTGAGGCCGGTGGTCTTGAAGTGGTCGCGCGAGGCGCTCGCCGGCATGGCGAGCGTTCCGAGGTCCTCGGGCATGCCGACGCCGTTCGGCTCCGCAAAGACGAAGTGGGAGTAGCGGACGGTCGGCAGGGTTCCCGACGCGGCCACCGCACGCAACGCCCTGGCGTCGTCGAGCGCGAGCATCCCGTTCAGCGTGGTGAAGCCGTGGGAGTTCCAGTACGCCGGGACGTCCTTCGCGAACCACCGCTCGGTCGTGGGCGCATCCGCGGCGAAGGGGACGTTGCCCTCCCCCTCGAAGACCTGCCCGATGGGCTCGCCGTTCGCATCGACCTCGACGCGGCCGCCGTGGGGGAGCTTCAGGTGGCCCTTCGAGACGCCCAGCGCCGCGAGCCCCCTCGAGTTGAGCACCTCGGCGTGGGTGCCGTTCCAGAACCAGACCGGGTTGTCGGGGGCGGCGAGGTCGAGTTCGGCCCGGGTGGGGAGACGCTTCTCGGCGTACTTGGTCTGGGACGCGGAGGCCCCGACGGCGACGACCCAGGCCCCCTTCTCGGTGACCTTCGCCCGCGCCGCGACGTTCTCGAGCAGCTTCGCCACCGACCGGACGCCCGGCGCCCGCCCGTCGACCGACTGGATGAAGAGCATCGTCGGGGCGGGGTGGCAGTGGGCGTCGATGAGCCCCGGGACGACCGTCTTCCCGCCCAGGTCGACGACCCGGGTCCCCGGGCCGGAAAGCTTGCGGATGCCCCTGTTCGACCCGACGGAGAGGATGCGCCCGTCCTTCACCGCGACCGCGGAGGCGAAGGTCCCCTTCGCGTCCATCGTCGCGATCTTGCCATTTACGAAGACGACGTCGGCCAAGGGCTGGGTCGCGGCCGGCAGTCTGGACGGGACGAGCCAGAGGACGGCAGCGAGGAGGGCGAGGCCGGGGCGGAGGCTGTTCATCGCGGCATCTTGACCTACTACGGCTTGCCGTGGAGCGCCTCTTGGGGGAGCAGGGAGAATGCGTCGCGTCAAGAAAGGGACAGGTGCGCCGTGACGCATGAAGGTGGGGCGAAGGAGCTTCGGGACCCGAGGAGGCACGTAGAGCGCCGTCTCGGCCGGCCGGCACTCTACCGCCCCTACTGATGCCGACCAGTTCCCACGCGGCTCGCGAGGCCCTGTCAGTCTTGGACCGGTGCTGTCCCTGTAGCGGGCGGCTGGCAGGATTGCGACTTCAAGTCCCGTCGGTCCGGCCTCAGAGCCTACGCAATGTCAATGGGTCATTGGATCCAACCGCAGCTTGACGCCGCAGGATCCGTGCGTGATGGCCCGAAAGCTCTCCCGGATCCCCTGCTGCTCATCTTGACGCGTAGTGCGACATGTAGAACAATGGCCTTCATGAGATCCGCCGGCATCCGCGAAGCCCGCCAGAACCTCTCCGTGCTGCTCGAGGAAGTGGCCCGGGGACGGGAGCTGACCTTGACCGACCGGGGTAAGCCCGTGGCCTGTCTCGTCCCGCCCGATCGCGTTGCCGCGCGTCCGTTCCCCGGCCGCGCCGCCTTCCGGGCCTCCCTTCTGGCCACGAATCCGCAGCTCTCCGTGGCAGTCCTCGAGGGCCGTGAAGAACGCGGTTAGAAAGTCGAAGGCCACCCGGACCCTCGACGCAGTCGCGGGGCCCATCTACCTCGATACCAGCGCCCTCGTGAAGCTCTATCTCCCTGAGCCCGAATCCGACGCCGTCGACCAGCTCGTCTACCGTCGGCGGGATCTGGTCGTCTCCGAGGTCGCGGTGACGGAGGTTGCCTCTGCGATCGGCCGGCGGGTCAGGGAAGGAGCCCTTTCCGCCGAGACGGCCACCCAGATCTACCACCGGCTCCTTTCCGACGTGAACGACCGCTGCTTCATCCGGCTGTCGGTGGGCACCGACACTCACCGCGAGGCGGAACGGTTGTTGCTTTCCTCGCGCGTCGCCCTTCGGACGCTGGACGCCCTGCATCTCGCCCTGGCCATCCAGGCCGCCTCACGGTCAGTCGCTACCTTCGATCGGCAGATGGCGAGGGCGGCCACATCGATCGGCTTGGCGGCCGTTCCAGCATCGACGTGAACCATAAGGAACCCGCCTCCTGCACGAGACGGCCCGCGCGATCCGCCATGAGCGATGGGGTCCGTGCGAGGGCCTCTCCCGGCGCCTCTGGACGCCCGTCGCGCCTCATCCTGGTCCGCCGGCCGAAGCGGACGAGCCGCCGAGCGGCGCCGCGAGACGGTAGACCGGCACCAGCCCCAGCGTCTCGTCCCAGTACGGCGTCCGCTCGTGGAAGAATCGGACGCGTTTCGACGGGCTCGAGGCGAAAGCGGGGTCCTTCAGCTTCTCCTCCCAGGCCGCCTTCAGCTTCGGGTCCCGCGCGAGCATCTCCTCGGCGATGGGGTCGAGGACGCGCTCCTCGATGTACTCCTTCTGCTCGAAGATCGTCGAGAACTCGCCCCACTGGAAGAGGGAGTCGGGGGCGGAGGGCTCGAGGAGGTGCATCGCCACCTCCGCCAGCTCGTGGTCGAGCGGGACGTAGAGCGATCCCGCGGGGAGGGTCCGGGTCTCCTTGCGGACGGCGATCGTCGCCCGGACCCGGATCCGCCCCTGCCAGGGAGCGGCGGCGAATTCCGGGTCGCGAACGCGGAAGGTCTCGACCTCGGCGACGAGGGGCTTCTCGAGCCTCCGGAACGGGATGCCGTGCGCCGCGAGGCGCTCCTCGACCGCGGGCCACCCGGCCGGGACGACGTAAGCGGCCGGCCGCCGGACCGTGACCGTGGGCCGCGCGTGGGGGAAGACCGGGACCCTCGTCGTGACCGGCTTCGACGGGTCGTACCGGAGGACCTCCCGGCCGGAGACCGGAGAGACCTCCTTCCGCCACTCGAAGCCAGGGAAGTCGACGATCTCCGGCCGGGCGAGATCGGTCTCGGAATCGAGGACGACGGGCGACCCGGGGGCCGCCGTCCGCTCGGCCGCCCGGCTCTTCTCGCGGGCCTCGACGAGGCTTCCCGCCGCCCGCGCGGTCTCCCGGAGGAGCGCCGAGAGGAAGAGCTCGTTCGCGCGGACCCGCTGGTGGGACGGCTTGATCGAGTGGGTCTCCACCAGGATCGAGGGGACCTGGCGGAGCGGGAAGTAGCCGGACGAGTAGCGGGGCGCCGCGGGGCCCAGGTCGATCCCCTTCGAGGGGTCCTTCGGGTCGGCCCACTCGACGTACGGGGCGGTCCTGATTCCGCCCTCCTCGACGGCGGCGAGCGCGGCGGGGACGACGCGCTTCATCCAGGCCAGGATCGGCGCGGGCGTCGCCACCTCGCCGCCCCAGGCCGTCGTGAGGGTCGCCTGGAAGTCGGAGCCGTCCGTGACGTGGCCGTCGACGAAGAGGTCGGGCTGCCAGGCGTTGACGAGCGAGAGGAGGGAGCGGGTCTCCGGGGCGTCGGCCTTCAGGAAGTCCCGGTTGAGGTCGAGTCCCTTCGTCGTCGTGCGGAAGCCCATGCCGTCGACCGGTCCGTCCTGGTTCGGCCGGTTGAACTTCGACACCCGCTCGTGGCCGTCGACGTTGTAGATGGGGACGACGAGGAGGGTGACGCCGTCGAGGATCTCGGGCCGGTTTCCGAGGGCGAGGTCGCGCAGGATCATCAGGCAGGCGTCCTTCCCGTCGATCTCCCCCGCGTGGATCCCGTTGAGGATCAGGACCACCGGTTTTCGCGCCGGGGAGGGAGCCGACGGGCGGAAGCTCTTCTCCTTCGACACGACCACCACCGGCATCGGACGCCCCTCGCCCGACCTCCCGAAGAAGTCGATCTGCAGGGACGGGGAGGTCTTCTCGAGCCTCCTGAGGAACGCCAGCGTCTCGTCGTAGGAGGGGGTCGACCGGAAGCCGGCCAGCTCGGCCTTCGTGTAGTGGTCGGGAGGGATCGGGACCATGGGCCGCAGGGCCTCCCCGGCGGCGGGGAGGCCCAGGGAGGCGGCGAACCCGAGAACGGCGAGCGGGAGAGGGCGGAAGAGCATGGGCGGAGCTTAGTACTGCCGGCGTAGACTTTCCCTCCGTGATAGGGCCCGGAGGGCGGCGGGAAGCCATATACAATGAAGGATCCATGCTGAGCAGGATCGATTTGCTTCTCCTGCCGACACCTGTCGAACAAACGAAGAAGGGACTCTTCCAGAATGAGTGAGAAACCGTTCCAGCCCTATGTCCCGGCGAGCTCCACGATGCCCGAGTTCACGGTCCGGGCGCTCCTCCTCGGCCTGGTCATGTGCATCATCCTGGGGGCCGCGAACGCCTACCTGGGGCTTCGCGCCGGCATGACGATCGCCGCCACTTACCCGGCGGCCGTCATCGGGATGGCCGTCCTCCGGATGATGAAGGGGTCCCTCCTCGAGGAGAACTTCGCCCGGACCGTCGGCTCGATCGGCGAGTCGGTCGCGGCCGGCGCGATCTTCACGATCCCGGCGTTCGTCATCCTCGGGATCTGGAAGTTCGACAAGTTCGACCTTTCGGAATACCTGACGGCCTCGGCGCTGATGATCCTGGGCGGCCTGCTCGGGATCATGTTCGTCACGATCCTGCGCCGGGTGATGGTCGAGGACGCCTCGCTCCCGTTCCCCGAGTCGGTTGCCGCCTCCGAGATCCACAAGGCCGGGCAGCGGGGCGCGGACGCGGCGATCCAGCTCTTCAAGGCGATGGGGATCGGCGCCGTGATCAAGCTCCTCGGCGACGGTGGGCTCTTCGAGGCCAAGCACCAGTTCCTCGTCGGCGTCGGCAAGGTCAAGGAGAGCTTCGTCCGCCTCGGCCTGAAGACCGGCGCGAAGATCGATGCAGGCGGCGTCACGACGATCATGTCGCCCGAGGTGACCCCGGCTTACCTCGGCGTCGGCTACATCATCGGGCCCGAGCTGGGTGCCCTGAACTTCGCGGGCGGCCTCCTGGCCTGGGGCCTCCTCGTCCCGCTCCTCGTCTTCTTCCTCGGGCCGCAGCTGATCGGCAAGTACACGAACGTCAGCGGGGCGCAGGACTGGGTCGGCCTCACCGGCCACATCTACCGGTACATCGTCCGGCCGATCGCGGTGGGCGGCATGCTCGTGGGCGCCTGCTTCACCCTGTGGCGGATGCGCAAGAACCTGATCCTCGGCATCAAGCGGGGAGTGGCCGACGTCCAGAAGACGGCGACCTCGCACGAGGCCACCGACCGGACCCAGAAGGACCTCTCGTTCAAGGTCGTCCTGCTCGGGATCGCGGTGATCTTCGTCCTGATGGTCGCGCTCTACTTCCACTTCACGGGCGTGATCGGCGGGGCGATCCTGGCCGCGCTCGTCATGCTCGTGACCGGCTTCTTCTTCGCGGCGGTCTCGGGGAACCTGGTCGGGATGATCGGCTCCTCGAACAACCCGATCTCGGGCCTGACGCTCGCCACAACGATCATCGCGGCGCTGACGATGGTGATCGTGGGCGTGAAGGGGGTCCAGGGGGTCGCGGCGGTCCTCGGCGTCGCCGCGGTCGTCTGCGTCTCGTCCGCGGTCGCGGGCGAGATGCTCCAGGACCTGAAGGTCGGGCACATCCTCGGCGGTACCCCGTCGAAGATGCAGATCGGCGACGTGATCGGCGTCTGCGTCGCCGGCCTCGTCATGTTCTTCCCGCTCTACCTCCTCCATACCTCCGACCTCGCCAGCCACCCGGCGAACGGTGGCTTCGGCGGCGCGCAGCTCGCGGCTCCCCAGGCGGGGCTGATGGCGGCCCTCTCGCAGGGGATCGTCGGCGGCGAGATGGCCTGGCCGCTCGTCATCGTGGGGATCGCGATGGGGCTCACCCTCATCCTCGTGAAGGTGAAGAGCCCGATGCTCTTCTCGGTCGGCATGTACCTCCCCCTCGAGACGACCTTCGCGATCTTCATCGGTGGCCTCGTGAAGGGGCTGGTGACGAAGCTGGCCGCCAAGAAGGACTTCAACGAGGCGCAGAAGGCGCGCGTGGAGAACGCGGGGGTCCTGGCTGCTTCGGGCCTGATCGCGGGCGAGGCGCTGATGGGCCTCGGCATCGCCGGCGTCGTGGCCTACCGGAGCGACAAGATGTTCCCGACGCTCTCCGGCTTCGAAGGGGTCGCCCCGTTCCTGGCGATCCCGGTCCTGGCGCTCCTCGTCGCCTACCTCGTCTACGTTCCGCTGACGAAGGCGGGAGACGCGGACGAGCCGGCGCCGCCCACGGCCATCATGTAACGGCGCTACGCGCCTACCGGAGCAGCTGTCGATCAGGAGGGGAACCCTTTGCGGGTTCCCCTCACCCCTCCGCGCAGGGAAGGAGAGTGAGTCCTTCGCCGGCTCTTCGTTTCTTGGGGAACCGTCCCTCGCCCCGTCCGCGCGGAGGGGTAGCGCTTTAGGCGCGCAGGGGAACCCGGCGGCGGGTTCCCCTGACCCAACGGCAGCCGCCCCTGGGCGTCTTGATTAGGCGCGCGGGCGCCTAATCAAGACGCCATCGGTCGTGCAGCCAGAGCCACTGCTCGGGGCGGGCCAGGATCGGCTCTTCGAGGCGCTGGTTGACCCGGGTCGTGAGCGCCTCGACCTTCCGCTCGGAGGGGGAGAGCGTCCGGACGTCGATCGGCTCGCCGAAGGCCAGGCGGTAGCGGCCAGGGGCGGTCCGCGCGGCCGCTCCCGGCAGGATCAGGGCCTCGGTCCGGTCCGCCAGCCGGGCGACGGAGTTCGTCGTCGAGGCCGGCCTCCCGAGGAATGGGGCGACGACCGCGTCGCGGGGCGGAGCGTGCTGGTCCGCCACGATGCCGATCGTGCCGCCGCTCCGGAGGACGCGGAGGATCTCGCGGGCCGCTTCCCGCTTCGAGAGGACCCTGTTCCCGGTCCGCTCGCGGAAGGAGGTGAGGAGGGCGTCGAGGATGGGGTTGTCGAGGGGGCGCACGACGACGGTGAGCGGGCCCGCCAGCGCCGCGGTCACGATCGCGCCCACCTCCCAGTTCCCGAAGTGAGCGGTGATGAAGAGGACGCCCCGGCCCGATCCCATCGCCGCCCGGACGACCTCGATGTTCTCGACCTCCACCCGCTCGAGGAGGGAGTCGATCGGCTCGTCGAGCGAATGGACCAGGTCGGCGGCCACCCCGCCGAAGTGCGCGAACACCTCCCGGGACAGCCGTTCGATCTCCCCGGTTCCCTCGCCGGGATAGGCCCGGGCCAGGTTCCGCTCGGCCAGCTCCCGGCGGCGCCGCGCCAGGAGTCGAAAGAGGAGGCCGAGGCGGCGTCCGGCCGCCTCCGCCCGTGCGCGAGGGAGAGCCCGGATCCCGGCCGCGAGTAGGGCGAATGCCGCGGCCTCGGCCTGGTTGCGGAGGGAGGACCGACGTTTCGGCACGGCGGGAAACTCTCTCTCAGGCCCTCACGACGGGGCCCGGTCGAGGCGCGCGAGGACCTCGGCAGCGAATCCGGGCTCGTCGACCCGCATCTCGATCGCGACGCGGAACACGGGGAGCGAGACGGACTCCTCGAGCTTCACCGCGTCCTTCTCGGTCGTCAGGAGGGCGGTCGCGCCCGTCTCCTCGACGGTACGGAGGATCCGCCCGATCCGGAAGTCGCCGTACCGGGCGTGGTCCGGGAACGGTAGGAAGGCGGCCGGCGAGATGTCGAGACGGTCGAGCGTGTCCCGGAACGCCTCGGGCCGCGCGAGCCCGGCCACCGCCACGACCGTTCCGGGGGGGAGGTCGGCGGGCGCGACCAGGGCCCCTTTCCGGTCGAGGATGCCGGTGACGACGGTGCGGGCCCGGAAGACCGGGATGCCGCGGGCGTGAACGGAGGCGAGCTCGATCGCCGCCGCGGGGTCGGCCTGCTCGCACTTGGTGATCACGATCAGGTCGGCCCGGGCCAGCGACGAGAGCGGCTCGCGGAGGCGGCCGGCGGGAAGGAAGTCCCCCCCGGCGGCGGGGTCGGTGGCGTCGAGGAGGACGATGTCCACGTCCCGCGCCAGGCCGACGTGAGAGAACCCGTCGTCCAGAAGGTGGAGATCCACCGGAACGCCGAGCGCCTCGGCCTGGACGGCGGCGCGAAAACGGACGGCGTCGGCCACGATCGGGACGCCGGGAAGGGCGCGCGCCAGGAGCGACGCCTCGTCGCCCGCCGCGTCGACCGGAACGCAGAGTCCGTCCCCGCGGGAGACGACGACGGTGCCCCGGGAGGTCCTCCCGTACCCGCGGGTGAGGATCGCGGGGCGCTTCCCCCGCGCGAGGAGCTCCCGGGCCAGATACCGGACGAAGGGGGTCTTACCGGTGCCGCCCGCCGCGACGTTCCCGATGCTGACGACCGGGCGGCCCGCGCGGCGGACCTTCCGGAGGCCGGCGCGGTAGAGCTGAAGCCTCAGCCGGGCGCCGGCGCCGAACAGGACGGAGAGAGGAGCGAGCCAGGGCGACCCGGTCATGCGTCCCCCAGGAGCGCGATCGCCAGGCTGGCGGCCCGCGCGGCCGCGCCGCGGTTCTCGCGGAAGAGGGCCTCGGCCCGGGCGGCCGCCAGGGCCCTGAGCACGGGGTCCGAGAGGAGGCTGCCGGCCGTCCTCGCCAGCGAGTCGGCGTCCGTGGCCACGAACGTGGCGCCCGGGCAGGCGGCGAGCGTTGCGGCGATGTTGGAGACGGACGGCCCGTGCAGGACGGGGAGACCCGCCGCCAGCGGCTCCAGGACGTTGTGCCCCCCCTTGGGCGCGAAGGTCCCCCCCAGGAAGGCGAGGGTCCCCAGGCGGTACGAACGCCCGAGCTCTCCGATCGAGTCCAGGAGGAAGACGTCCGAAGGGGCGTCCGGGTCGAGAGCCGTCCGCCTCGTGAACGGGATGCCTCGCGCGGCGAGCTCCGCGGCGGCCGCTCCGAACGACTCGGGGCGGCGGGGCGCCAGGAGGACGAAGAGGGGGTGTCCCGCCGCCCGTAGGCGCTCTCGGAGGTCGAGGAGGAGGGGCACCTCCTGGTTCGCGAGCGAGCCGGCGACCAGGACGGGACGCCCGGCGGCGAGGCGCCGGAAGGCGTCCGCGAAGTCGGGCTCCGGAAGCTCTTCCCGGTCGTACTTGAGGTCGCCGGTCACGGAGACCCGGTCCGCGCTGACGCCGATCTCGACGAACCGGCGCGCGTCCGCCTCGGTGCGGGCCGCCACGTGCCGGACCGCGGCGAGGGGCCGCCGGACGACCGGACCGAGCGCCCGGAACCGGCGCGCCGACCGCTCCGACAGCCGCGCGTTCACCAGGAGGACGGGGACTCCCCGGCGGCCGGCCTCGAGGAGGACCACCGGCCAGAGCTCCGTCTCGACGAGGACGAGGATCCGGGGGCGGGCCGCCGCGAAGAAGCGGCGGACCGACATCGGGAGGTCGAGCGGGAAGGGGCGGCTCTCGGCGGGAGAGAGGGCCGGATCGGCGAACCGCCGCTTCAGGAGGGCGAAGCCCGCCGGCGTGCTCGCCGTGGCCAGGATCGGCAGGGCCGGGCGGGACGACCGGATCGCCCGCGCGAAGGTGACGGCCACCTCCACCTCCCCGACCGAGACGGCCTGCAGCCAGAGGGCGCCGGAAGAGACCTCCGGCGACGGGACGATCCGGCGGCCGACCAGGCTCCAGAACGCACCATCCAACTTTCGTCGTTTCAGTGGCTTACTCTGCACGGCGGGGCGGTGCGAATTATACTTTGAACCGGGCGGCGGCCCCCGGGAACGGCCCGCGAACCAAAGAGTGATAGACGAAGAGATGCCGGAAACCGTAAAAGAGCCCGAAGTGGCACTTAGGCTGGTTTCCGCGCAGAGGACCGGGGAGGAGAGGAGCGACCCGTCGGAGGACGCGCCGGAGAGGACTCTCGTCCGGAACGCCCGGTCCGGCGACATGGACGCCTTCGCCGCGCTCGTCGAGCGGCGGACCCCGGGACTCGTCGTCTTCCTCCGCCGGATGCTGGGGGACGTCGAGGACGCCCGCGACGTGGCCCAGCTGACGTTCGTGAAGGTCTGGCAGAACCTCGACAAGTACGACCCGGCGTGGGCGTTCTCGACCTGGCTCTACCGGATCGCCGGAAACCTCGCCATCGACGCCCTCCGCTCGCGCGGCTCGCGCAGCCGGACCGAGACGGAGAGCTTCCGCCTGGTCCGCGGAGGACCGGACGAGGGGGGGGCTCACGCCGCCCTCGCCAGGGACGAGGTCCGGCGCGTGTTCGAGGCGTGCTCGACGGTCCTCTCCGAAAAACAGAAGCTGGTCTTCGTCCTGAGGGAGTTCGAGGAGCGGGAGAACGGCGAGATCGCGGAGATCCTCTCCTGCCGCGAATCGACGGTCCGCAACCACCTCTTCCAGGCGCGCCGGCTCCTTCGCGACGAGATCGGCCGCCGTTTTCCGGAGTACGTTCCGCGCAAATCCGCTCTCCCTTCCGAGAGCGAAGGGGAATAGAACGTGACCGTCTCGAAGCCTCCGAAGCCGCCGGCGGTCCAGCCGGTTTGCCCCGAGCGGGCCCGCACGGTCCGTCTCGTCCGCGCCCGGGAGACCGACGACCTCTCCCGGGAAGACCGGCGCCTCCTGCGCGACCACCTCTCGGCGTGCGGCGGATGCAGGGAAACGGCCGTCTCCCTGGACCCGACGCTCCTCTTCTCCCCGATGGCCGGACCGGCCGGCGATGCGGCGGCGGGCGAGGGCCGGAAGATGGCGGCGAACGTCCTCGCCGTCCTCGAGGCCCGGCGGATCGACCGGCGGATGGGCCGGCCCCGCCGCTTCGTGCCGAACCACCCCCTCCTGAAGGCGGCGGCTCTCCTCCTCGTCGGGGCAGGGCTGGCCGGCCTCTTCTCGCTCCACCCCTGGGGAAGCGAAGACAAGACCGCCGCCCGCGTCGCCGCGGCGACCACGGGCCGAGCCGTTCCCGCGGGGGCGAGCGCCCCGTTCATCGAGACGGTGGACGGCCCGGGCGTGAAGGTCTACCAGTTCGCAGCGGACGGCCCCGGCCAGCCGGCGGTCGTCTTCGTGGTGGACCGGAACGCCGACCTGTAGGGACTGGGAGAAGCGGATGGCTGTGCCCCGGCGCCTCGTCGCCTTCGCGGTCCTGTCGGTCCTTCTCGCCGTCTCGACGGCGCTCCCCGCGCAGGAGCAGGGGAAGGGGGCCGCGCTCGTCGTCAGGGTCCTGACGCCGAAGTTTCTGACGATCGACGAGACGATGGCCGTGGTCCAGCCCCTTCTCTCCGACCAGGGGTCCGTCCTGATCCAGACCCGGCCCCGCTCGCTGACGGTGAAGGACCGGGAGGCGGTCGTGGAGAGGATCGCCAGGGCCGTGGAAGCGGTCGATCTCCCGCCGAGGGGGCTCGGCCTCTCGGTCTCCCTTCTCCGCGCGGGTCCGGGAAACGGGGCCGGGAAGGCGAGCCAGGAGACGGCGCAGATGACCGAGGTGGGGGAGCGGCTCAAGAAGCTGTTCAACTTCGGGTCGTACACGGTCCTCGAGACGGTGAGCTTCATTGGGGTCGAAGGGAACAGCGCCGGGTTCCCGTTGGGGAAGGACTTCCGGCTCGACTTCCACATCCACAGGTCCCCCGACACCGCGACCGTCCGCCTGAAGGACCTCGTCCTCTCCCGCCAGCAGCAGGAGGGGAAGAAGCCGGAGTGGAAGGACCTGATCCGGACCTCGATCAACCTGCCGGTCGGCGAGCCCTTCGTCCTGGGAGTCGGGAGGGACGAGTCGGCCAGGGGAGCCCTGTTCCTCGTGTTCGTGGCCTCGAGCGCGAGGCCGGGGCCGGGCATCGTGGGGGTCCGCTGATGGCCCTTTTCGTCTGCCGGATCGGGACCGTCGACGGCGCCGTCATCACCCGGACGATCGAGGGACCGGACGAAGCGGCGGTCCGGGGCGAGGTCGCGCGGCAGGGGGGGCGCCTCTTCTCGGTGCGCGCGGAGCAGCGATCCTCCGCGGTGAAGCTCCTGTCGAGCACGGACGGAGGGTTCTCTTTCTCGGCCCTCTTTTCCCGGCGCCGGAGCCGCTCCGTGAAGGCCGAGGAGTTCCTGATCTTCAACCAGGAGCTGGTGGCCCTCCTCCACGCGGGGCTCCCCGTCGTCGCCGGGCTCGACATCCTGCTGGAGAGGCAGAAGAACGAGGCCTTCCGGAAGATCCTGTCGGACGTCCGGGAACAGCTCGTCTCCGGCGTCGCGCTCTCCGACGCCTTCCTCTCGCACGGGGACGTCTTCCCTCGCCTGTACGCCACCTCGCTCAAGGCGGGGGAGCGGTCGGGAGAGGTGGAGGGAGTCCTCCGCCGGTTTCTCAACTACCAGAAGATCCTCGGGGCCGTCCGGCGGAAGGTGGTCGGCGCCATCGTCTACCCCGCCGTCCTGGTCGGCCTCTCGATCGGGCTGATCACGGTCCTGATGACGTACGTGATCCCCAGGTTCACCGAGTTCTACGCCGGCTTCGGGGGCGAGCTCCCGGCGCTCACCCGCATCGTCGTCGGGACGGCGAACGCCATGAAGAACCACTTCTTCGAGGGGACCGCGGCGCTGGCGGCAGGGGCCTACTTCTTCGGCCGGTGGAAGAAGACCGACGCCGGCCGGAGGTCCGTGGACGGCTTCCTGCTCAAGCTCCCGATCCTGGGGACGATCCTCCACCAGTTCGCGCTGTCGCAGTTCACCCGGTCGCTGGCGACCCTCGTCGGAGCCGGAACGCCGCTGGTCGGGGCCCTCGAGATCTCCTCGGGGGCCGTCGCGAACCGGAAGATCTCCGCGGCGGTCGAGTCGGTCGTGCCCAAGGTGCGGCAGGGGGCCGAGCTTTGGCGGAGCCTCGAGGAGACGGGTCAGTTCACGTCGCTGGCCGTCGAGATGGTCAAGGTGGGCGAGGCGACGGGCGCCCTCGAGGACATGCTGACGAACGTCTCGGAGTTCTACGACGAGACGATCGACTCCTCGATCCAGAAAGTGATCAATCTGATCGAGCCCGTGATCCTGATCTTCATGGGAGGGCTCATCGCCACGATCCTCCTCTCCGTATACCTTCCGATGTTCACGATCCTGAGCAACATCAAGTCCTGATGGACCATAGAATCCGGATCTACCGATGACCAAGAGCGTCCAGAAGAAGCCCGCCGAGACCGACGGCGTCCCGGCCATTCCGCGGGTGCTCGACGCCGCGTCGGAGGACGTGCGGGCCCGCCACACCGCCGAACGCCTCGGGATTCCCTTCGTGGACCTCTGGACGTTCCGGGTCGATGCGGCCCTCTTCCGCTCCACCCCGCTCGAGTGGATGCTCCGCTTCGAGTTCGTGCCGGAACGCGAGGAGGACGGCGTCATGCACGTCGTCATGGCCGACCCGACGGACGTCATCCGGCGGGACGAGCTGGAAGGGCTCCTGAAGAAGCGGCTCCGGGTGAAGGTGGGCTCCTGGGCGGCCATGCAGGAGATCCTGCAGAAGTCGGAGTCGACGCAGCGTGTCCTCGAGGAGGCCACCGAGGACTTCCGGATGCAGGTCGTCCGGGAGGACGAGGAGGGTCAGGAGGTCCTGACCATCGACCGGATCGCGGCCGACGCCAGCCCGATCATCAAGCTGGTCGACTCGGTGCTCTTCAACGCGATCCAGCGCCGCGCGTCGGACATCCACATCGAGACGCAGGAGAACGTCGTCGTGGTCAAGTACCGGATCGACGGCGTCCTCTACACGGCGATGGAGCCGATCGACAAGAAGCACCACCAGACGGTCATCAGCCGCATCAAGGTCATGTCGGAGCTGGACATCGCCGAGAAGCGGATCCCGCAGGACGGGCGCTTCAAGATCCGCGTGAAGGGCCGGACGATCGACTTCCGGGTCTCGATCATGCCGACGGTCCACGGCGAGGACGCCGTCATCCGAATCCTCGACAAGGAGTCGGCGAACGCCGAGTTCAAGAACCTCAGGCTCGACGTCCTCGGGATGGACCCCGATACGATGCGGAGGCTCCGGAAGTTCATCCGCGAGCCGTACGGCATGGTCCTCGTGACCGGCCCGACCGGCTCGGGGAAGACCACGACGCTCTACGCGTGCCTTTCCGAGATCCAGACGGTCGAGGACAAGATCATCACGATCGAGGACCCCGTGGAGTACCAGCTGCGCGGGATCACCCAGATCCCGGTCAACGAGAAGAAGGGCCTGACGTTCGCGCGGGGGCTCCGGTCGATCCTCCGGCACGACCCGGACAAGGTGATGGTCGGCGAGATCCGGGACGAGGAGACGGCCCAGATCGCGGTCCAGGCCGCGCTGACGGGGCACCTCGTCTTCACCACGGTCCACGCGAACAACGTCGTCGACGTCCTCGGCCGCTTCCTCAACATGAAGGTCGAGCTCTACAACTTCGTCTCGGCCCTGAACTGCATCCTCGCGCAGCGCCTCGTCCGGAAGATCTGCCCGAGCTGCCGCATCGTCTTCGAGCCGACGAAGCAGCTGCTGGAGGAGTCGGGCCTTTCCGCGAAGGAGATCGAGGGGTCGACCTTCTACGAGGGCCGGGGCTGTATCGAGTGCAACGGGACCGGCTTCTACGGCCGGATGGCGATCACCGAGCTCCTCGACCTCTCGGACCGGATCCGGGGGCTGATCCTCGACCGGCGGCCGGCCGCCGAGATCAAGAAGGCGGCCAAGGAGGAGGGGATGGCCTTCCTCCGCGAGTCGGCGCTCCGGAAGGTCTTCCTCGGCGAGACGACGCTCAAGGAGATCAACAAGGTGACCTTTGTCGATTGAAGCCGGGCTGCGCGGGAGCCTCGGACGGCTTTCCACGAGCGTGGGCCGGCTGGCCGCGCGCTTCGGCCGGATCGTGCCGCCGCACGCCTTCGTCATGACGGGGGATCGGCTCGTGCGGGTCTCGCTGGAGGGCGACTCCGGGACGGCCCGGCCTTCCCTCGGCGGCATCCGGACCCGGTCGGCGGCCCTCCCGAACGGTTCGTTCCGGGCAGGCCCCGGGGGGGTCGGAGTGGCCGCGGCCGGTTTCTCCGAAGCGGTCGGCAAGCTGCTCGGGCAGGGCGCGAAACCGGACGTGACGGCGGCGTCGCTCTCCGTCCCGGACGCCTTCGTCCGGGTGGTCGCCGTCGACGTGGAGCCCGGGGTCGATCGGAACGTCCGCGAGGTGGAGGAAGTCCTCCAGTGGAAGCTCGACCGGACCTTCGAGGGGGCTCCCCCCCTCCGGATCGCCTGGCAGGTCGCCGGCCCCGCCCCCGGGGGCGGGATCCGGATCATCGGGATCGGGACCCCGGAGGAGGCCGTCGCCTCCTGGGAGGAAGCGTTCGCGGCCCACGGAATCAGGATCGGGATGATCGTTCCCGAGGTCCTGGCGGTCGCGCCCGTCGCCTCGAGTGCGCTCGAGGGCGAGGGCCTTCTCGTCTGGGCCCACGGGGGCACCGTCTCGACGGCGTTCTTCGGGGGAGGCGGGCTCCGCTTCCTCCGGACGAAGGCGGAGGACCCCGACACGGCCGAGACGGTCCAGGAAATCCGCCTGTTCGCGTCGTTCGTGGCCCAGGCCGGGACCGACTCGGGCGGGGCGGGGCCGGCGGTCGCGGGGCCCGAGTCCTCGGCCGTGGTGGCCCGCTTCGCGGAGCTTCGCAAGGAGAACGGCTCCGGCGACCCGATCGCGTTGCGGGGAGTCCTCGTCTCCCGCGGCCTCACGGCGGGGCTGAACGACCCGGCGGTCCTCGCCGGCGTCGGCCTCGTGGCAGGGGAGGAGTGACGCCGTGACCGCCTCCCGCCTGAACCTGGCCCGGAGGCCGTTCGTCGACGCCCGCGCGGCGAACGCCGTCGCCGCCCTCCTCGTCGCGACCGTCGTCGTCCTGACGGCGCTGAGCGCCCGGACCGTCTGGCGCTACCTCGACGGGTCGCGGAAGACGCGGGAGCTGATCGTCAGCCTCAGGACGGAGATCGACCGGACCGAGGAGCTGCGCCGCTCGAAGGAGGCCGTTCTCGCCCGGGTGGATGTCGCCGAGCTGTCGGCGAGCGCCTCGGACGCCACCGCCATCGCCCTCCGCCGCCGCTTCTCGTGGACCCGGTTCCTGTCGCGCCTCGAGGAGACGCTGCCCGGGGAAGTCCGGGTCGGAGCAATCTCCCTGCGCAAGGGGGAAGATCCGGCGAAGGGGCGAGCCAAGGACCTCCGGGAGCAGGGAGCGCAGGTCGAGCTGAGCCTCGTCTCGAAGGACGCCGACGGGATGCCGAAGGTCCTTCGGGCCTTCTTTTCGTCGCCCTGGTTCGACCGCCCGGCCCCCCAGTCCGAGGACGGCCTGGACCGGAAGAACGTCGACGGCGCCCGGCTCCAGCTGGCAGTCGTCTACCTCGACGGCGGGAAGGGGCGCTGATGCAGGCTCCGTCGGTCTGGAAGACCCGCCTGCCGCTCTTCGCCGTACTCGGGGCGCTGCTGGTGGCGAACGCCGTCCTCCTCGTGTCGTACAGCGTGTTCTACGACGATCGGTTCCGTGCCCTCGTGAAGGAGGAGAAGGACCTGGCCACGCGCCGCGACGAGGCCCGCCAGGCCCTCCGGAAGGTCGAGGAATCGCAGCTGCGCGTAACCCGGACCCAGGCGACCCTCGAGGAGTTCTTCTCGGGCACCCTGGGCTCGAGGCAGGAGCGTCTGGCCCCCCTCATCGAGGAGATCTACCGGCTGACCCGCAAGGCCAAGCTCCGCCCGAAGAACATCGGCTACGCGGAGTCGGATGCCAGCGGGGCCGAGGAGATCCGGCTGACCTTCGCGATCGAAGGGAGCTACGCGGACGTGAAGGGCCTTCTCTCCGAGTTCGAGACGAGCCCGAGCTTTCTCGTCGTGGAAGGGGTCTCGGTGGGTCTGAACGAAGATCAACCGGACCTGCTCCGCGTCAGCATCATCGTC
This sequence comes from uncultured Acidobacteriota bacterium, assembly GCA_903845115.1. Taxonomy (GTDB): domain Bacteria; phylum Acidobacteriota; class Thermoanaerobaculia; order UBA5066; family UBA5066; genus CAIMWE01. Next base: position 31,314 of record CAIMWE010000082.1, read on the forward strand.
GTCCACTACTTCCGGCCCGACGCGGCGCGGGCGGCCCGGAAGGGGCGGACCGGCCGCGCCCCGGCGGCGGCCGGTTCCGGAGGGCCCGCCCGATGAAGCCTCCGGACCGGCGGCAGAAGGCCCTGCTGGGCGTCGGGGCCCTGCTTCTGGCGGTTGCCGGGTGGGTCTACTGGCCCAGTAGCGGGGAGCTGGCCCGATCCGGCACCCCCGAGGCGCCGCGGCAGGCGGTGCGAGGGGCGGTCCGCGCGGCCTCCGAGCTCCCCTCGCTCGAGGATCTCAAGGCCCAGCGGGGCGAGCTGGCGGGAGCGGTCCAGAGGAACGTGTTCCGCTTCTACGACACCCCGACTCCGGTTCCGCCCACGCCCCGTCCGACCGCGACGCCCGTCCCCGTGCAGGGCACCGGGGGCTTCATCGGGCCTCTGCAACCCACCCCGACCCCGACCGTGACCCCGATCATTCCCCCCGCGGTTCCGTACAAGGCGGTAGGGATGTTCGGGCCCAGGGACCGGATGATCGCGGCCCTCGAGGAGGGGGGCCGGCTGATCGGCGCACGGGAAGGGGATGTTCTCGACGGACGGTTCATCCTGAAGAAGATCAACCGGGAGTCGATCGACTTCGCCTTCGTGGGGCTTCCCCCGGAGATCACGCGGAGGATCCCGATCGCCGGCGCCGCGCCGTAGAGCTAGAGGACGTAGATGACGATGAGACCCTGCGAACCCCGAATGCCCCGCCGCCCCCTCGGGCGGCTCGCGGTGGCCGTGCTCCTCCTGGCCGCGACCGGCTGCGCGGCCCACCGCGCTTTCCGGTCCGCGGAGGACGAGGAGCGAGCCAAGCACTGGGACCTCGCGGTGCTCGCCTACCAGAAGGCTGCCGAGCTGGACCCCACGAACCTCCATTACAAGGTCGCGCTGACGCAGGCGAAGACGCAGGCGGCTCTCAGCCACTACGACCGGGGGCGCCTCTACCGGGCCTCCGGGAACCTCGACCTGGCCCTCGTCGAGTTCGAGCAGGCGGTCGCCATCGACCAGACGATCGCGGTGGCGGGACAGGAGCTGAAGAAGGTCAAGGCCGACATCGAGGCGCGCCAGGTGGAGGTCGACGGGGGCACGCCGGTGGAGAAGGCCAAGTCGAAGGCGCGCGGCGCCCGCGCGGCCGCCCCGCTGCTCAACCCCTCGTCCACGAAGCCGATCGACCTGATCTTCCCGACGGAGACGCCGGTCAAGAAGATCTACTCGTACCTGGGCACCGCCGCGGGGATCAACATCATCTTCGACCCGCAGCTGAAGGACGACAAGTTCTCCCTCGACCTCAGGAACGTCACCTTCCAGAAGGGGCTGGAGACGGTCCTCCGCCAGGCGGGCCACTTCTACAAGGTGCTCGACGAGAAGACGATGATCGTCGCGCAGGACAACACGCAGAACCGGAAAGAGTACGAGGACCTGGTCATCCGGACCTTCTTCCTCTCCAACGGCGACGTGAAGGACGTCTCCGCGATGATCCGGTCGATCCTCGACCTCCGCCGGCTCGGCACCATCCCCCAGCTCAACGCGATCGTCATCCGCGACACGGCCGACAAGGTGGCGGTCGCCGAGAGGATCATCGAGATCAACGACAAGGCGACGTCGGAGGTCCTGATCGACGTCGAGCTGGTGGTGATGAACACGACGAAAGCCCTGGAGCTCGGGACGAAGCTGAGCTCCTATTCCACGACGGCCTCGCTCACCTCGATGGCCGGGAGCACCTCGGGGGGCTCGCTCCCGTGGGACCAGATCTTCAAGCTCTCGATGTCGGACTTCAGCTTCACCATCCCGACCGTCACCTTCAACTTCCTCAAGACCAACAGCGACGCCGAGGTGATCGCCAAGCCTCAGCTCCGGATCGCCGAGGGGGCCAAGGCCCAGCTCATCATCGGCGACAAGGTCCCGATCCCGATGACGACGATCAACACCCAGACCGCGATCGGGGGCACCGGCGTGGTCCCCATCACCTCCTTCCAGTACCAGGACATCGGCATCAAGATCGACATCGAGCCGCGCGTCCACCACAACAAGGAGGTGACGCTGAAGCTGACCGTGGAGGCGTCGAACCAGAACGGCTACGTCGTCACCTCGAGCGGAAACCAGCCGATCATCGGCACCAGGACGATCACCTCGACCATCCGGCTCAAGGACGGGGAGACGAACGTCCTGGCCGGCCTGATCCGGAACGACAGGACCAAGACCAAGACGACCATTCCGTTCCTCGGGGACCTCCCGCTGATCGGGGCGCTATTCACCAACTACCGGGACGACAACAGCCGGACCGACCTCCTGATGACGCTGACCCCGCACATCGTGAGGTCCCCGTCGATCACCGAGGAGGACCTGATCCCGGTCTGGGTGGGGACGGAGAACAACGTGAGCTTCTCGGGCTCCAGCACGCGGCTGGAGTCGCCGCGCGCGCCGGGCTCGCCCTTCGACCCGGTCCCCGAGACGCCGGTACCCGGCCGCGCTCCGGCGGGGGCGGTGGCGCCGGTCCCGGGAGGCACGGCGTCTCCCATGCCGAGGATGGCGCCGGTGCCGGGCGGGTCGCGGAAGGGCGCGGCGCTCCCGGGAGGATCGGGAGGCTCGTCGCTGAACGCCGTCCCGGAGGCGCCGGAGGCCCAGCCGGCCGCGGCGGCCGTGGCGAACGCATCGGCCGTGGCGGCGGAGAGGAGCGTCTCGCTCACTCTCGACCCGTCGGCGCCCAGCGTGGCGGTCGGCGGCTCGATGAGCGTCTCGATTATCGGGAGCGGAGGGCTGTCGGACCTGAACGCGCTGGAGCTGACGGTCGAGTGGGACCCGGCGCTCGCCGAGGTGACGGGCATCTCGCCCGGACCCTGGGCGAAGAGCCTTCCGCCCGGGAGCGTGCGATTCGAGGCCGACCGGGTCCCGGGGAGAGCCCGGCTCGTCTGGAACCGTGCGGGGGCGGGGATCGGCCTCCCTGAAGGGGTCCTCGCGGGATTCGCGGTGAAGGGGACCGGCGAGGGGAGGTCCGTCTTCCGCGTCACGGCGGGGTCGGCGCTCGGACGGAACGGGCCCGTCCGCCCGCTCGCGGTGCCGGCGGCCATTCGCATCGGCGAGCCGGAGATCCCGAAGGCCTGACATGGCGTTCTCGGTTCTGACCCGGCGCGGGAGGCGCGGAAGCCGCGGATACTCGCTGGTGGAGCTGGCGCTGGTCGCCGCCTGCATCCTCATCATGACCGGGATGATCGTTCCGATCGTCCGGTTCGGGATCACCCGTCAGAAGGAGACGGAGCTCAAGGAGGCGCTCCGCACGATGCGGAGCGCCATCGACGAATTCAAGCGGCTCTCCGACCAGGGGCAGATCCCCGTGGAGCTCGACACGGACGGCTACCCGAAGACCCTCGAGAAGCTCGTGGAGGGGGTCGACCTCGTCGGCACGATCAAGAAGAAGAAGAGGTTCCTCCGGAAGATCCCGGTCGACCCGATGACCGGAAAGGCCGAGTGGGGCCTCCGGAGCATGCAGGACGAGCCGGACTCCCGGTCGTGGGGCCGTCAGAACATCTACGACGTCTACTCGCTTTCCGACGGCACCGGGCTCGACAAGAGCAAGTACAAAGACTGGTGAAACGATGACGACTGTTCGACGCCGGCAGCTCCAGGGGTTCACGCTGATCGAGCTCCTCGTGGTGATGGCCATCATCGGCATCCTGGCGGCCGTCGCCATCCCGCAGATGCTCAAGACCCCCATCCGGGCGAAGGAGGCGGCGCTCCGGGAGGACCTCTTCACCTTCCGGTCGTGCATCGACCAGTACTTCGCCGACAAGGGCCACTATCCCGAGAGCCTGGAGGCCCTCAAGACGGACGGGTACATCCGCAAGGTGCCCCTCGACCCCTTCACGAAATCGGCCGATACCTGGGAGGTCGTCCGCGCCGAGCCGGACGCCGCCGAGAGCGGGGGCCAGCAGCAACAGCAGCAGCCGGGGATCATCGACGTCCGGTCGGGGTGGAAGGAGAACAGCCTGGATGGGACTCCCTACAACACCTGGTAGGGAGCGCCGGGCGGAGGGCGGCTACACGCTCGTCGCGCTGATGGTCGGGCTGACGGTCATGATGATCCTCATCGCGGCCGTCCTCCCGCTCGTCTCCGCGGAGATGCAGCGCGTGCGGGAGGAAGAGCTCATCTTCCGCGGAACGCAGTACGCCGAGGGGATCCGCGTCTTCCGCCGGAAGTACGGCCGATACCCGAACGCCCTCAAGGAGATGATCGAGACCCGTCCCAGGACCCTCAGGAAGCTGTGGAAGGACCCGATGACCCCGGAAGGCGACTGGGTCGTGATCGGACTCGTGGCGCCCGTCGCCGGGGTGCCCCCCCCGGGCGGGGCGGGCGGCGCCCAGCCGACGCCAACCCCGGTGCCGACGCCTGGCCCGTTCGGAAAGTCGAGCTGGGGCCAGCCCGGCAGCGAAGGCCAGATCGGGCCGGTCACGGGCGTCGCCTCCCGGTCGACGAAGAAAGGGTTCCGGACGTTCCAGGGCAGGGAGAGCTACAACGAGTGGAGGTTCACCGAGCAGACGGTGTTCGGGAATGTTGCCGCCGCGCAGCCTGCCGGCCCGGGCCTCATCAGGCGGTAGGCGGCTGGCGGGCGGTTCGAGCCCGGCCTCGCAAAGGGAGTCGGTTCGGTCCGCCCGGCCATCGGTTGCTAAGATCGGCCGATGTCACCGCCGTTCTCCGGACCTTCCCGGGCGGGCCTCGTCGTCGCCTTCCGGGTCCGCCCCTCCTGCGCCGACCTGGCCCCCCCGTCCTACGCGTCGGAGGGGGCGGCGGGCGCGGACCTCCGGGCGGCCGTCGACGCTCCCGTCGTCGTCGCCCCGGGCGAGCGGGCGCTCGTCCCGACCGGGTTGACGCTGGAGATCCCGGCGGGCTTCGAGGGCCAGGTGCGGGCGCGCTCCGGGCTGGCGTTGAAGAAGGGGCTCGCGCTCGCCAACGGCGTCGGGACGATCGACGCCGACTACCGCGGCGAGGTGGGGGTCATCGTCGTCAACCTCGGCCGCGAGGCGGTCACGATCGAGCGGGGCGAGCGGATCGCCCAGCTGGTGATCGCCCGGGTCGAGCGGGCCGCGTTCCTCGCGGCCGACGAGGTCGCTCCGTCCGAACGGGGCGGCGGCGGGTTCGGGAGCACGGGGTCGGCGTGAGCGGCCCTCTCGAGATCGTGTTCCTCTCTTCCGGGTCGTCCGGAAACTGCGCCGCGGTCCGCTGCGGCGGGACGCTCCTCCTCCTCGACGCCGGGCTCTCGGTCCGGGAGACCGACCGGAGGCTGCGGGCGTGCGGGGCGACCCTCGACGAGGTCCGGGGGGTCTTCATCACGCACGAGCACTCGGATCACGTCCGGTCCGCCGCGGACCTTGCCGTCCGGAAGGGCATCCCCGTATGGGCGACGGCGGGGACCGCCGAGGCGGCCCGGCTCCCCGGCCCCCTTCTCGCGGACATCCGCATCCTCCCTCGCGGGGGCGAGGTCGCGGTGGGGGAGATCCTCGTCCGGGCGGTGTCGACGCCGCACGACGGGGTGGAGTCGGTCTGCTACCGCTTCTCCGACGGCGCGGGACGGCGGATCGGGGTCGTGACGGACCTGGGACACCTCTCCGACGAGGTCGTCGAGGCCCTCGCCGGCTGCGAGGTCCTGGGGCTGGAGTTCAATCACGACGTGGAGCTCCTCCGGACCGGCCCCTACCCGGCGTTCCTGAAGAGGCGGATCCTCTCGGACGTGGGCCACCTCTCGAACGCGGCGGCGGCGGCGGGCCTCCGGGCCCTCGTCGGCGCTCGGACCCGCGCGGTCGCCGCCCTCCACCTCTCCAGGCAGAACAACACCCCCGCGCTCGCCGGGCGGGCCATCGCCGAGGCCCTGCAGGAGCTGGGAGTCCGGCTCCCGCTCGAGGTCGGGGCGCCGGACCGGCCGGGCCGGTGGACGACGACCAACGAGAGCGACCGCTCGCACGAGGTGCCTTCATGAAGCTGCAGATCACCGTGATCCCGCGCGCCGGGATCCTCGACCCCCAGGGGAAGGCGATCGCCTCCGCCCTCGGCAGGCTCGGCTATACGGCCGTGCACGCCGTGAGGGCCGGAAAGGTCTTCCGCGTGGAGATCGACGCGGCCGACCGGGAGTCCGCGCGGGAGGCCGGAGCGGCGATGGCCCGGACGCTGCTGGCGAACCCGGTGATCGAGGACTTCGAGGTCGAGGTGGTCGATTGAGATTCCGGGTGAGCGTCGTGGTCTTCCCCGGGTCGAACTGCGACCGGGATGCGCTCCACGCCGCCGAGGCGGTGATGGGCGCGGAGGCGCGGTTCGTCTGGCACCAGGAGCGGGACCTCGCGCGTCCCGACCTCGTCATCCTGCCGGGCGGCTTCTCGTACGGCGACTACCTTCGCTGCGGGGCGATGGCCCGCTTTTCCCCTGTCATGGAGAGCGTCGTGGCTTACGCCGAACGGGGAGGGGCCGTGCTCGGAATCTGCAACGGCTTCCAGGTCCTCTGCGAGGCCGGTCTCCTTCCGGGGGTCCTCCTCCAGAACGCGGGACTCCGGTTCGTCTGCCGCGAGGTCCGGATCCGGGTCGAGTCGACCCAGACGCCGTTCACGGCGGCCGTCCCGCGGGGGACCGTGCTCCGGATGCCGGTGGCCCACGGGGACGGGAACTGGAACGCGGCTCCCGAGGTGCTGCGCGACCTGGAAGCCCACGACCAGGTCGTCTTCCGGTACGTGGGCGCGGGCGGGGATCGGGCGCCCGGCGCCACCCCGAACGGCTCGATGGACGACGTCGCCGGCGTCCGGAACCGGCGGGGCAATGTCCTGGGCCTCATGCCGCACCCGGAAAGGGCCGCCGAGGCGATCCTCGGCTCGGAGGACGGGGCGAGGCTCTTCGCCTCCTTCGTCCGGTCCGCGGCCGGAGCGGCGGCGTGATGGGGAGCCGGAATTGAGCTACGAACCGGTCACCGCGACCCGGGCCCTCCTCTCCGAGCACAAGCTGACGGACGAGGAATACCGGCGGATCCAGTCGGTCCTCGGCAGGGACCCGAACATCGTCGAGCTCGGGATCTTCTCCGCGCTCTGGAGCGAGCACTGCTCGTACAAGACGTCGCGCGTCTTCCTCAAGGAGTTCCCGACGAAGGGGCCACGGGTCCTCCAGGGCCCCGGCGAGAACGCCGGCGCGGTGGACATCGGCGACTCCCTGGCGGTCGTCTTCAAGATGGAATCGCACAACCACCCGTCGTTCATCGAGCCATACCAGGGGGCCGCGACGGGCGTGGGCGGGATCCTGCGGGACATCTTCACGATGGGGGCGCGTCCCGTGGCCGTCCTGGACCCTCTCTTCTTCGGGCCGCTCGACGCCTCCCGGATGCACTCGCTCGTCGACGGCGTCGTGCGCGGGATCTCCGGCTACGGGAACTGCATCGGAATCCCGACCGTGGGCGGGTCGACGTTCTTCCACCCCTCGTACGCCAAGAACATCCTCGTGAACGTGATGGCGGTCGGGGTGGTCCGCCACGACCGGATCTTCCGCGCGAAGGCCGCGGGGCCGGGGAACCCGGTCCTCTACGTCGGGTCCAGGACCGGGCGGGATGGGATCCACGGGGCGTCGATGGCCTCGGACGTCTTCGACGACGAGAAGGCGAAGCGCCGGCCGGCGGTGCAGGTCGGCGACCCCTTCGTCGAGAAGCTCGTCCTGGAGGGGGTGCTCGAGGTGCTCCAGGGGGACGCGGTGGTCGCGATCCAGGACATGGGCGCCGCCGGCCTCACCTCCTCGACGTTCGAGATGTGCTCCCGCGGGGGGGTCGGCATGCGCCTCGACCTCTCGAAGGTCCCCGTCCGGGAAGAGGGGATCACTCCCTACGAGCTGATGCTCTCCGAGTCGCAGGAGCGGATGGTCATCGTGGCGCATAAGGGGCGCGAGGAAGAGGTGGCGTCGGTCTTTCGCAAGTGGGGAGTCGACGCCGAGGTGATCGGGGAGGTGATCGCCGAGCCCCGCATGGAGCTCCTGTTCGCCGGCGAGATGGTGGCGGACCTTCCCATCGCCCCGCTCGTGGAGGACGCCCCGATCTACCGGCGCCCGTTCGTCCTGCCGGTTCCGGCGGGCGAGGGCGGGAAGAGCGTCGCCCTGGACGGCGCCCCGGACGACCTGACCGCGCTGAAGCGCCTCCTCGCGTCGCCCAACGTCTCGGGGAAGGAGTGGATCTCCTCGCAGTACGACTGGAGCGTCCAGGGGGACACGGTCGTCGGCCCCGGGAGCGACGCCGCCGTCCTCCGCGTGAAGGGGACTCGGAAGGGGCTCGCCTGCTCGGTCGCGGTCAACCCGCGGTTTGTGGCGGCCGACCCCGGCCTCGGCGCGGCCCACGCCGTGGTGGAGGCGGCGCTCAACTGCGCGGTGACGGGAGCGCGCCCGCTCGCCGTGACCGACTGCCTCAACTTCGGGAACCCCGAGCGGCCCGAGATCCTCGGACAGTTCGTCGCCGCGGTCCGGGGGATCACGGGCGCCTGCCTGGCCCTCGACACACCGGTCATCTCGGGCAACGTCTCTCTCTACAACGAGACGGACGGCGGTTCCATCGTCCCCACGCCGACGATCGGGGTGGTGGGCCTCCTCGAGGAGGTGAGGGACGCCGTCCCGTGCCGCTTCGTCCGCGAGGGGGACCTCGTCGTCCTCCTCGGCGAGACGCGGGACGAGATGGGCGCCGGCGAGTACCTCGCGACGGTCCTCGGGCGGGAGGAGGGCGCCTGCCCCTCCCTCGACCTCGGGGCCGCCAGGGCGGTCGTCGATCTGCTCGTGGAGCTGGCGTCCGGGCGGAGGCTCGCCTCGGCCCACGACCTCTCTCACGGCGGCCTGGCCGTGGCCGCCGCGGAGGCCTGCTTCGGAGCGGGACTGGGCGTCGACCTGGACCTCGCGACCGACCTCGCGCCGGTCCGCGCGCTCTTCTCGGAGTCGGCCCCGCGAGTCCTCGCCTCGATCCTGCCCGGCGACGAGGCCGCGGTCCTCGAGGCCGCCCGCCGCCGCGGGGTGCCGGCGGCGGTGGTGGGCCGGGTGGTGCCGGAATCCGTCCGGATCGCGGTTCGCGGCCGTCCGGCCCTGGCCGAGAGGACGGGCGTCCTCGAGGCGATCTGGGCGGGCGCGTTCCGCGACGCGATGGAAGAGGCGTGAAGACGGGCCCGGCCCGGCTCGCCGCCGGCTGGGCGGCGCTGCTCCTGGCGGCGCCCGGGATCGCGCGGGCGTCCGAGCAGCCGAAGCTGATCCGCCCCGAGCAGTACGAGGCGCGGATCGTCGCTCCCAAGAAAGGACGCGTCCTCGTGGTCCACTTCTGGGCGACGTGGTGCGAGCCCTGCCGGGAGGAGCTGCCGGAGCTGACCGCGGCGACCGGCCCTGCGGCCGGCCGTGACCTGGCGGTCGTCCTCGTCTCGCTGGACACGAAGCGGACGGCGCCGGCCGACGTGACGAGGTTTCTCGCCCGCGAGAAGGTCGGTTTCGCCAGCTTCCTGGTGAAGACGCACGACCCGCAGCTCTTCTTCCGCGCCGTCGACCCTTCCTGGGAGGGAAAGATCCCGCTCACGATGATCTACGGCAGGGACGGCCGCGTCGCGTCCCGGCTGCGGGGCCGGCAGAGCCGGGAGACGTTCGCCGCCGCCATCCAGACCGCCCTCGCGGTCCCGGCCGTCCGTTGACCGCGCGAGGCCGCTTCGACGCGCTCTTCCTCGACCGGGACGGGACCCTGATCGTCGAGCGGGGCTATCTCTCCGACCCGGCGGGCGTCCGCCTCTCGCCGGGCGCCGCGGCGGGCCTGAGACGCTTCACCGACGCCGGCACCCTCCTCTTCGTCGTCTCGAACCAGTCGGGAATCGCTCGGGGGCTGCTGACGTGGGACGCCGTGAACGCCGTGAACGCCGAGGTGGAAAGGCGCCTCCTCGCGAGAGGGGTCCCGGTCGCCGGGTTCCTCGTCTGCCCTCACTATCCCGGCGGGACCGTGGCCGCCTATTCCCGCCGGTGCCGGTGCCGGAAGCCGGGGACCGCCCTCCACCGCCGGGCGATCCGCGCCTTCGGGCTGAAGGCCGGCCGCTGCGCCGTCGTCGGCGACAAGTGGGACGACGTGGGCGCGGGGGTGGCGCTGGGGGCGGCGGCCGCCCACGTCCTGACGGGCCACGGACGGCTCCACCGGAGAGCGGTGGAGAAGAGAGCGCCCGGGACGATCCTGGCGGGAACCCTGGCCGGGGCGCTGGCGAAGCTCGAAGCCCTTCCCCAATCGCGGAAGGCAGGGCATCCTTCGCGCTGATGGCCGTGCGGAGGAGAGTCACCACCTACCCGATCGCGACGCGCACCTTCAAGGTGAAGGTGGAGGACTTCGCGTCGGCGCCTTCCGACCGCGACTCGTTCGTCGACTTCTGGAACAGCCTTCCCGCCATCCTCGCGGCCGGGTCGCTCCGCCGGGTCGTCGGGGCGATCGCCGAGGCCCGCCGGCTGAAGAAGCCGGTCGTCCTGGCCTTCGGCGCTCACGTGCTGAAGACGGGGCTCTCCCCCGTCCTGATCGACCTGGTCGACCGCGGCTTCGTCACGGCCCTCGCGACGAACGGCGCGAGCGGGATCCACGACTTCGAGGTCGCCTTCCACGGGAAGACCTCGGAGGACGTCGGCTCGGTCCTCCTGGACGGCGAGTTCGGGATGAGCCGGGAGACGGGGGCCGGCGTCTTCCGAGCGCTCCGGGCCGCCAGGGAAAAAGGGTGGGGCTACGGACGGGCGCTGGGCGAGTCGATCGCCTCGAGCCGGATGCCGCACCGCGACCTCTCCCTGTTCGCCGCCGCGGCCCGGAAGCGGATCCCGCTGACGGTCCACGTGGCGATCGGGACCGACACGCTCGCGCAGCATCCGGGAATGGACGGCGCCCTCGTGGGCGAGATGTCCTACCGCGACTTCCTCCTCATCCGGGACGTGGTGGCGAAACTGGGGGACGGGGGCGTCTGGATCAACGCCGGGTCGGCGGTCATCCTCCCGGAGGTGTTCCTGAAGGCCCTCTCGATGGCGCGCAACCTGGGGCACGACGTCAGGAACTTCACCACCGTGGACCTGGACATGACGCGGCACTACCGCCCCAGCGAGAACGTCCTGAAGCGGCCGGTGATGGCCGGAGGAGAGTCGTTCGCCCTGACCGGCCACCACGAGATCCTCCTCCCCCTGATCGCCAAGGCCCTCGTGCTCGGCCTGGGAGAGAAGGCATGACGGCCCTCGAGCCGAATGGAGGCCTCGGGTGACTCCGCGCGAGCTGGCTGCGCTGGCATGTTTCGGGGGAACCCGCGCCGGGTTCCCCCGGGCCCCCTCCGCGCGGCCAGCCCCCAAGCCGAATGGAGGCCTCGGGTGACTCCGCGCGAGCTGGCTGCGCTGGCGGCCGCGGCGCCGAACGTGACGGTGGCCGTCGTCGGCGACCTGATGCTCGACGAGACGTGGACGGGCGACGTCACGCGTGTGGCGCCGGAGGCCCCGGTGCCGCTCCTGGCCCTCTCGGCGATGAGCCGCCGGGCCGGAGGGGCGGGGAACGTCGTGGAGAACCTGGCCTCCCTCGGCGCCCGGTCGCTGGCGCTGGGCGCCGTCGGCCCAGAGGAGGAAGGGGCGTGGCTCGCCCGCCGGCTGACGACCCTCCCGGGAGGGGGCGGCACGGTGGTCGTCGACCCGCTCCGGACCACTCCCGTCAAGCGGAGGATGGTGAGCGAGGGGCGGCAGCTCCTCCGCGTCGACCAGGAGATCGCGGCGGGCCTCTCGCCCGCGGCCGAGGAGACGCTCCTCGCGGCCGCTCTCGGCGCGCTCGATCGCGCGGACGTCCTCCTCCTCTCCGACTACGCGAAGGGGACGCTGACCGCACGGCTCGTGTCGGCGCTGCTCGCCGGGGCGAGAAAGAAAGGGATCCCGGCCCTGATCGACCCGAAGGGAAGGGACTACGGCCGCTACCGGGGCGCGTCGGTCGTCACCCCGAACCGGAAGGAGCTCGAGGAGGTGTGCGGGCAGCCGGCCCGGGACCGCGCCACCGTCGCGGCGGTCGGGGAAACGCTCCGCCGGGATCTCGGGCTGGACGCGCTCCTGGTGAAGCTCTCCGAGGAGGGAATGCTCCTGATCCGGGAGGGCGAGCCGCCGCTGGCGATCGCCTCGCGGGCTCAGGAGGTCTTCGACGTGACGGGCGCCGGCGACACCGTTCTCGCGATGCTGGGCGTGGGTCTCGGGGCGGGCCTGGACCTCCCGTCGGCCGCGGAGGCGGCTAACCGCGCGGCGGGCGCAGCGGTCGCCCGGGTCGGGACGGCTCCGGTCCGCTGGGCCGACCTGCTCGACGGGATGGGCGCCGGGCCCGGCGAGAAGAGGATCGACCGCGCCCATCTCGCGGCGCTCGCCGCGACGCTCCACCGGGGGCACCGGCGGATCGTCTTCACGAACGGGTGCTTCGACCTCCTCCACCCAGGGCACGTCCGTCTCCTGACGGAGGCGAAGCGGTTCGGCGACGTCCTGGTGGTCGGGCTCAACAGCGACGAGTCGGTCCGCCGCCTGAAGGGGCCGGAGCGGCCGGTCCTCTCGGAGAGCGACCGGGCCGAGGTCCTCGGGGGCCTTCACGCCGTCGACTTCGTGACGATCTTCGGCGAGGACACCCCCGACGCCGTGATCCGCGCCCTCCGGCCCGACGTCCTCGTGAAGGGGGGCGACTACACGGAAGAGACCGTGGTGGGGGCGCCGTTCGTCCGCTCCTGCGGCGGAGAGGTGGTCCTGGTCCCGCTCGTCGAGGGCCGGTCCACCAGCTCGATGGTCGCACGGATGAAAGGCGGGGCGGGCGAGTGATCTGGCACCGCCACCTCGCGGAGATGGCCGAAACGGTCGAGAAGGCGCGCGAGATGGCCTCTTCCGTCGAGAAGGCCGCGAAAGTCGTGGCCAACGCGCTCCTCTCGGGCCGGCGGGTCTTCGCGTTCGGAAACGGGGGAAGCGCCACCCAGTCCCAGCACCTGGCCGCCGAGCTGGTCGTCCGGTACCAGGACGACCGGCGCGCCCTGCCAGGGATCGCCCTGACGACCGACACCGCGATCCTGACCGCCTGCGCGAACGACTACGACTTCGAGTCGATCTTCTCGAGACAGGTCGAGGCCCTCGGCCTCCCGGGGGACGTCGCGTTCGCCCTCACGACGTCGGGCCGGAGCCCGAACGTCCTGAAGGCCCTCGCGGCGGCGAAGGAACGCGGCCTGACGACCGTCTTCCTGACCGGGGAGAGAGGACGCGGCGAGGCGGCCCGCTGGGACGTCGGCGTCGTCGTCCCGTCCGCCGAGACCGCGCACGTCCAGGAGATCCACCTCGCGGTCATCCACGCCGTCTGCCGCGCGGTCGACGAGTCGCTGGCGGCGGCCGGAGGGGCCGGGAGCGCCACGAGGTGACGGGGAGCCGTCCTCGGGACGGTGTCGTCTTCGCGCTGGTCACCGGGCTCGTCCTCGCGGTCGCTTTCGCCGGCCGGGGAGTCACCACGGCCGACGGTGCCGAGGTCGTCTCCGAGTCGCTGGAGATCCTGATCGCGGGGAGCCCGGCGCCCAACCCCCCGGGGGGCGCGGAGGCGCTCCGGCTCTTCCCGGCCGGCGCCCGGCCTTCGAAGTACGGGCTCTTCCCGTCGCTCCTGCCGCTCCCGTTCGCGGCCGCGGCCTGGCCTGTGCGGGGCGCCCTCGGGGGAAGGGGCGTCGACGCGGTCGTCTCGCTGACCTGGGCGGCCGGAGCGGGGCTCGCCGCCCTGGCGTTCCTCTCCCTGGTCCGGCGGCTCAGGCCCTCGGCCTCGCCGCTCTGGGGTCCGGCTTTCCTGGCGGGGACCTTCCTGTGGCCCTACGCGGCCGAGTCCTTCGTGGAGCCGTGGGCCGGAGCCGCGCTGGGCTTCGCGGCCGCGAAGCTGCTCGACGACCCGGCGGTCTCTCCCCGGGGGCCGTGGGCCGCCGGGGCCCTCTGGGCCGGGGCGTGCCTCCTCAAGCCGGTCCTCTGGCTGACCGTCCCGGTCGCCTTCCTGGCGGTCCTCCTCGGGAAGGACGGCCCCAGAGCCAGGCTCCGGGCTTTCGCCGCGTTCACTCTCCCCGTCGCCGGCGGTCTGGCCCTGGGTCTGGCGGTCAACCTCGTCCGGCAGGGGAGCCTGCTCGAGACAGGCTACGGGGACGAGGCGGGTCGCTTCACGACGGTTCTCCTGGACGGCCTTCGGGGCCTTCTCGCCAGTCCAGGCCGGAGCGTCTTCCTCTTCGCCCCGGTCACGCTCGGGGCGCTGTTCGTCCTCCGCCGGCTGACGCTCCCGGCGCGGGTCCTCCTGGCCGGGGTCCCGCTCGTCCACCTCCTGGTCGTGGCCCGCTGGTGGGGCTGGAACGGCGGCTCCGCGTGGGGGCCGAGGCTTCTCCTCCCGGTGCTCCCTCTGCTCGCGGCGCCCGCGGCGCTTCTGCCGGCAGCGTCCGCAGGGGCGCTGCTCGGGCTCGGCATGCTGGTCAACCTGCCGGGGGTCGTCGTGACCCCGGGGGCCTGGATCAGCTGGGTGGAGACGATCCGGCCCCCGGTTCAGGGATGGCCGCCAAAGGGATCCGAGAGGGTGTCGGACGTCCCCTGTCTCGCCCCGGTCACCGGTCACCTCTGGCTCCTCGCGAGGGGAGCGGGGCGGGATCTCTCGCTCCCGTGCTCCTCGTTCGGCTCGGCGGTGGCCGCCAGGGTCCCGTCTCCGGCGGAAGCCGTCTCCCCGCTCCTCTTGAGGGCGCTGGCAGGGCTCCCGCCGCCCGGTCCGACGATCCCGAGGATCCTCGTTCGAGCCGCGTCGGGCCACGCGGCGCGGGGAGAGGACGAGCGGGCCCGCGCGATGGCCGGGGAGGCGGCGCGGCTGGCTCCGGACGACCCGGCGGTGCGGGCCGTGCTCGGCGTCAGCCCGCCGCGGTGACCGACAGGAAGCCGCGGGCCGCCGAAAGGAGGTCGTCCACGCCGACGCTCCGCATGCAGGCGTGGTCGATCGGGCAGACCCGGAACCGGCACGGAGCGCAGAGCGGGGGCCGGCGGACCACCGCGACCTTCGCCGGCCGGCCGTCCCCCCTCGGACCGTCCCACGGGCGGGTGGCGTCGGGGTCGGTCGGGCCGAAGACCACGACGGCCGGAGTCCCGACGGCCGCCGCCAGGTGCGAGATCCCGGAGTCGTTCCCGACGAAGAGCGCCGCCTCGGCCAGGACGCCGAGGGCCTCGGGGAGGGAGCTCCGCCCCGAGAGATCCACGACCGCGGCCTTCCGGAGGAGCGAGGCCGCCTCCGCGTTCATCGCCTTCTCCGACGCGCTGCCGAGGAGGACCGCACCGAGCGAGAACTCCGCGGCGAGCCGATCGATCACCTGCGCGAACCGCACGGGATCCCACCGCTTGGCCGCGTGGGCGAAGGACGCGAGGTGGAGGGCGACGAGCTTCCCGCCGTCCCACCCGGCCGACCTCAGCGCGCTCCGGCCGGCCTCGCGCTCCCGCTTCCCGACCTCCCACGAGGTGTCCGGAAAAGCCGGAGGCGCCGCGCCCGCGGCCAGGGCGAGCCGGAGGTGCTGGAAGACCTGGTGCTCCCCGGGGGCGAGGCGAAACGGGACCGACCGGGTGAGCAGGGCGGCGCGGAGCTCTCCCCGGTAGCCGACGCGGACGGGGATGCGGGCGCGCGCGACGGTCCACGCGGTGCGGAAGCTGGTGGGGATGACGATGGCCCTGTCGAACCGCTCCCTCGCCAGCGCCCGGGCCAGCCGGTCCTGGCCTCCCGCGCCCGCGTGCTCGCCGCGGAGGTCCTCGACGATCACCGAGGAGACCTCCGGCCGGAGGCGGTAGAGGTCGGCCACCCACGGCCGGCAGAGAACGACGAGGGGGTCCTTCGGAAACGACTCGCGCAGGGCCTTCAGGGCCGGAAGCGACATCGCGACGTCTCCGACCCAGTTCGGAGCCCTCAGGAGAGTCTTCACCGGCCCATTATCCGGGGATTCTCCGGCGGTGAAGTATCCTCCCGCCGTGCCGGTTCCCGTGTCGGTCCTCTTCCTCGTCAAGGACGAGGCGGACCGCCTCCCGGACGCGCTGACGTCGGTCGGCTGGGCGGACGAGGTGGTGGTCGCCGACACCGGCTCCGCCGACGGGACGGTCGCCCTCGCGCGGGAGGCCGGGGCCAGGGTCGTCTCCATCCCGTGGGAGGGGTTCGTCCGGTCGCGTAACCGCGCGCTCGAGGAGCCGGCCCACGACTGGATCCTCTTCATCGACGCCGACGAGAGGGTCTCCGACACGCTGCGCAAGGAGATCCGGGCCGCGCTGGAGAGGCCGGAGCCGCCGTTCGCCGGCTTCTCGATGCCGCGGCTCTCGCGGCTCATGGGGCGGCAGATCCGCCACGGGACGTGGTACCCCGACGTCAAGCTGAGGCTGGGGAGGCGGTCGAAGGGGTTTCGCGCCATCGGCGGACGGGTCCACGAGCAGCTGGTCGTGGACGGACCGACCGGCCGTCTCGAGGCCGACCTCATCCACACTCCCTACCGGAACGTCTCGGAGGCGATCCGGAAGGTGAGCAGCTATTCGCGCCTCGGCGCCGAGGACCGGTTCGACCGGGGGATGCGCGCCCGGCTCAGCTCGCTCCTGGTCCGGCCGATGATGGAGTTCGTCCGCTGTTTCGTCCTGAAGAGGGGTTTCCTGGACGGACGCGCCGGGTTCACGGTGGCGGCCTTCCACGCCTGGTCCTATTTCCTGCGGGCCGCGTACCTCTTCGAGCGCGAGAAGGGGTGGAACCAGCGGAAGCGGAGGGGCCGGCCCGAAGCCGACGCTCCTGCGACGCCCCTCGGACGGGACCGGTCCGGGTGATCCGCCGCCTCGCCCAGGCCGTTCGGCAACGCCGCGCGGGCCCCGTCTCGCTCGGCCGCCTCGTCCGTTTCGAGGGCTTCGGGTCCTCGATCCTCGAGACCGACCGGGACATCGTCGTGTACCTGCCGCCCGGCTACGGGGACGAGCCCCGGCGGCGCTACCCCGTCCTCTACATCCAGGACGGGCAGAATCTGTTCGAGCCGCACACCGCGTACGTCCACGGCAAGCACTGGAGGCTCGGCGAGACGGCGGGGCGGCTGATCAGCGAGGGGACAGTGGAGCCTCTCGTCCTGGTGGGCGTCGGGAACGGCCGGGAGAAGCGGATCGACGAGTACACGCCGACGCGGGACGAACGGCGGAACGAAGGGGGCCGGGCGGATCTCTACGGCCGCTTTCTCCTCGAGGAGCTGATCCCGTTCGTCGACTCGAAGTTCCGCACCGCCGGCGGGCCCCGGGCGACCGGGCTCGGGGGCTCTTCCCTCGGGGCGCTCGTCTCCCTCTATCTCGCCCTGAGACACCCCGGGACGTTCGGAAAGGTCGCGGCGCTCTCTCCGTCGGTCTGGTGGGACCGGAACCGGATCGTCCGGATGGTCCGCGCGCTCCCGCGCCGGCCCGACGTCACGGTCTGGCTGGACATCGGGACGGAAGAGGGCCGGCTCGAGGTGAAGCGGGCCAGGCTCCTCAGGGACGCCCTCCGGGCCAAGGGATGGAGGGCGTCCCGCCTGCGCTACCTGGAAGCCCAGGGGGCGGTGCATGATGAAGAGGCCTGGGGCGAACGGGCGGGGGAGGTTCTGACGTTCCTCTTCCCGTCCCGGCCGATCCTGCAGCGACTCCTCGCGCTCACGAAAGGAGACCAGACACGATGAACCGACTCGCGAGACCGGCCGCCGCCGCCGCGTGGGCGATCGCCCTCTCCGCGATCGCCCTGACCGGCGCTGCCGCCCCGAAGAAATCCCCCCAGCCGAGCCCGTTCGCATCGGTGACGCAGCGGATCGGCACGAACGACGTCACCGTCGCCTACCACCGCCCCGGCGTGAAGGGGCGGAAGGTCTGGGGCGAGCTCGTGCCGTTCGGGCAGGTCTGGCGCGCGGGGGCGAACGAGGCGACGACGATCTCGTTCGAGGAGGACGTCACGATCGAGGATCAGGCTCTCCGCGCCGGAACGTACGCCTTCTTCGCCATCCCGGGGGAGAAGGAGTGGACGCTGGTCTTCAGCCGGGAGGTCAAGCAGTGGGGGGCGTTCGACTACAAGGAGGCGAAGGACGCTCTTCGCGTGAAGGTCGCGCCGAAGCCGGCCCCGCCCGAGGAGTGGCTTTCCTACCGGTTCCGGGACCTGACTTTGAACTCGGCCGTGGCGGTCCTGGCGTGGGAGAGGCTGGAGATCTCCTTCGGCATCCGGAACCGGGTCGAAGTGAAGGCGAAGTAGGCGTGAGGTGAACGCGCTCCTCTACGGCGCCAACGGCTATACCGGCCGCCTGATCGCTTCAGTGGCGAAGAGGGAGGGCCTTGCGCTGACGCTGGCCGGACGGCGGCGGGAAGCGGTGGAGCCGCTCGCGAAGGAGCTCGGCTTCCCGTGGAAGGTCTTCGCCCTGGACGACCGCGCAGAGCTGGTCCGCCAGCTCAGGCCGCACGGGGCGCTGCTCCTGGCGGCGGGCCCGTTCTCCTCCACGTCTCGGGCGGCCTTCGAAGGGTGTCTCGCCGCCGGGGCGGCGTACCTCGACATCACCGGCGAGATCGACGTCTTCGAGTCGTTGTTCGACCGGGGAGAGGAAGCGGTCCGCGCCGGCGTCGCGGTCCTGCCCGGCGTCGGGTTCGACGTCGTCCCGTCCGACTGCCTGGCGGCTTCCCTGGCCACGGCGCTTCCCGCCGCCACGAAGCTCATGCTGGCCTTCAAGGGGTTCAAGAGCTCGGCGGGCACGATGAAGACGATGCTGGAAGGGGCCCCGAAAGGAGGGCGCGCCCGGGTCGGCGGGACGCTCGTCCCGGTCCCGGTGGGGTGGAAGACGCGGGAGATCCCGTTCCCCGGCGGACCCCGCCTCGCGATGACGATCCCCTGGGGCGACCTCTCGACCGCCTTCCGGTCCACCGGCATCCCGGACATCGAGACCTACATGGCGCTCTCCCCGGCGGCGGTCGCCGCGGCCCGGCGCTCGGCGCTCTTCTCTCCGGTCCTCGGGCTGGGCGTCGTGCAGTCGTTCCTGAAGTGGCGGGTCGAGAAGACGGTGGCCGGACCGACGGCCGAGGAGCGCGAGCGGGAGCGGTCGCTCCTCTGGGGACGCGTCGAGGCGGGAGAACGGTCGGTGGAAGGAGTCGTCGAGACGCTGGAGGGGTACGCGCTGACGGCCGAGACCGCCGTCGCGGCGCTCCGCGGCGTCCTGGCCGGGAAAGTGAAGCCGGGGGTCTGGACGCCCTCGCAGGCCTTCGGGGCCGGGTTCATCGCCACGGTCCGGAAGACGACGGTGACGGTCGGGAAGCCGTCGGTCAGCAGGGGTTGACGGGCAGCCGGCGGACCACCGCCACCGAGACGTCGTCGTCCGGAGCGGTCCGGCCCAGGAACGAGAGGAGAGACCCCGAGAGAACCTCCGCGACGGCGGCCGCGGGCGCTCCGGCCATCCGGAGGAGGACGGAGGCGACCCGGACATCCCCGAACTCTTCGCCGGCCTCGTTCCGGGCTTCGGTCAGGCCGTCCGAGTGGAAGACGAGGAGCTCTCCCTCGCCCAGCGCGCCCGAGTAGACGTCGGGGGCGATGGCCGGCTTGACGCCGAGCGGGTAGGCCCCCTTCCCGATCTTCTCGACGATCCGGCCGCCGGAGTCGACCCGGAGGATGGGGGGGTGCCCGGCGACGACCGCCGTGAACCGCCCCTCGCTCTCGAACAGGAGCGGGATCCCGGCGAAGAACGAGCGGGCCCCCTGCGTGCCGCACGCGCCGGTGCGGCAGAGGACCTTGTTGAGGGTCGTGGCGACGGCGCCGGGGGAGGGGTCGACGCCGAGCTGGACGCGCCAGGCGGTGTGCGCGACCGCCATCACGAGCCCGGCCGCCATCCCGTGCCCGGAAGCGTCCCCGAAGAGGATCGCGAGCCGGCCTCCGGCGAGGGGCGCGAACTCGTAGATGTCGCCGCCCACGGTGTTGGCGACCCGGTTGAAGGCCCCGAGCTCGTATCCGGCGACCTGAGGGAGCTCGTTGGGGACGATCTCGGCCTGGAGCTCGCGCGCCATGACCAGCTCGTCGCGGAACCGGAGCTTGTCGACCAGCTCCATGCCGATGAGCGCGAGGAGGAGGGCGAAGGCCAGGGCGAGAACGACGACGGAGGCGACCGCCCGGTCGGGCCAGTCGCCCGACGAGAAGAGGTGAAAGGTCCCCCAGAGGGCCAGCAGGAAGGCGAAGGCGAAGAGGAGCCGCCGGGGGGGCGAAAGACGCCGCGTGAGGCCGTACAGGCCCGCGTTCGCGGTCATCAGGGTCCGCTTCCAGCGCTTGGGCTCCCGCTCGATCGCGCCCTTGAAGTCCGCGGTCAGCTCGGTGCCGGCATCTCTCCAGTGGACCGAGTAGAGCCCCTTGACCTCCTCGCCGTCGACGGCGAGGACGGTCTCCCGGAGGAGCCCGGCCCAGTCGGGATGTCTCGACATCGCCCCATGGTACGCGCGGACGCGGACGAGGTTCTCCGCCGCCGGGGCCCGGTGCCCGCGCGCGATAGACTCGGGGCGTGAGCGTCATCTTCCCGGCGTCCGGCACCGACAAGTTCCGGGACGAGTGCGGCGTGTTCGGAATCTGGGGGCACCCCGACGCGGCGAGGCTGACCTACCTCGGGCTCTACGCGTTGCAGCACCGGGGGCAGGAGTCGGCCGGCATCGCGTGCTGGGAAAAGGGGAGGATCCTGACGGAGAAGGGGATGGGCTACGTCGCGGACCTCTTCGACGAGGCCCGCCTCGGGCGCCTTCCGGGGTCCTCGGCGATCGGGCACGTCCGGTACTCCACCACCGGCGAGTCCCGCCTCGAGAACGCCCAGCCGATCGTCTACAACACGAACAAGGGGCCGCTGGCGATCGGTCACAACGGCAACCTGGTGAACGCCGACGAGCTGCGCCGCGACCTGGAGGAGGAGGGATCGATCTTCACGACCTCCTCGGACACCGAGGTCTTTCTCCACCTGATGGCCCGCTCCCGCCGCGACTCGGTCCTGTCGGCCCTCGAGGACGTCCTGACCCGGGTCCGGGGCGCCTACTCCATCGTTCTCCTCGCCGGCGACAAGGTCATCGCCGCTCGGGACCCGCAGGGGTTCCGGCCCCTCACGCTCGGGCGCCTCGGGACCGCCCACGTGGTCGCCTCGGAGACGTGCGCCTTCGACCTCCTGGACGCGGAGCCGATCCGGGACGTCGAGCCCGGAGAGATCGTCGTCTTCGACAGCGGGGGAGTGGCTTCGGGAGCGTTCGCGATGGGCCGGCGGACCGCTCACTGCATCTTCGAGCACGTCTACTTCGCCAGACCCGACTCGACCGTCTTCGGGCGCAGCGTGGCCGAGAGCCGGAAGGGCTTCGGCCGCCGGCTGGCCCGCGAGCACCCGGCGGGGGCCGACGTCGTCGTCCCGGTTCCCGACTCGGGGATCTTCGCGGCCCTCGGGTACGCGGAGGAGGCCGGCATCCCCTACAGCATGGGCCTCGTGCGGAACCACTACGTGGGCCGCACGTTCATCGAGCCGAAACAGTCGATCCGCCACTTCGGCGTGAAGGTGAAGCTGAACCCGGTCCGCTCCGTCGTGGGGGGGAAGCGGGTCATCCTGGTCGATGACTCCATCGTCCGGGGAACGACCTCGAAGAAGCTGGTCCGCCTCCTCAAGAGCGCGGGCGCGACCGAAGTGCACATGCGGATCTCGTCGCCGCCGACGCTGCACCCGTGCCACTACGGGATCGACACGCCCCGCCGGAAGGAGCTGATCGCCGCCACGAACGAGGTGGACGAGATTCGCGCCTTCATCGAGGCCGATTCGCTCGGGTACCTCTCGCTCGAAGGGATGCTCTCGGTCTTCGGCCGCGGCGAGAACGAGATGTGCGCGGCCTGCTTCTCCGGGAGGTATCCGGTCCCGTTCGTCTCTCCCGAGGACCAGAAGAGCCTGTTTCCGCTGCCGGCCCACCCCGACAGCCAGCCCTGAGACGGCCTTCCGCCGTTACCGGGATGAGCTAGGATCGACCGCCGTGAGCGACCAGAAGCCGCCTCTCGCCTATTCCGCCGCCGGGGTCGACATCGACGCGAAGATGGGGGCCGTTTCGAGGGCCAGGAGCGTCATCCGCTCGACCTTCACGAAGGGGGTCGTCGGGGATGTCGGCGGCTTCGGAGGGTTGTTCCGCCCCGACTTCACCGGCATGACGGACCCGCTCCTCGTGGCGTCGACGGACGGGGTCGGGACGAAGATCAAGGTGGCGATCGGGGCGAACCGGCACGACACCGTGGGGCAGGACCTCGTCAACCACTGCGTGAACGACATCCTGGTCCAGGGAGCCCGCCCGCTCTTCTTCCTCGACTACTACGCCGCCGGAAGGCTCGTCCCCGAGATCGTCTCCTCCGTCCTCGAAGGGATCGCGTTCGCGTGCCGCGAGAACGGCTGCGCGCTCCTGGGCGGAGAGACGGCGGAGATGCCGGGAATGTACGCCGCGGGGGACTACGACCTCGCGGGGACGATCGTGGGCGCCGTCGACCGGCCAAAGCTCCTGGACGGCGTGGCCGTCCGGCCCGGGGACGTGCTCCTCGGCCTCTCGTCCTCGGGCCTTCACACGAACGGCTACTCCCTGGCCCGAAGGCTCTTCTTCGAGACGCTGAAGATGGACATCGGGACGATGATCCCGGGGGTGGGGTCGACCGTCGGCGACACGTTGCTTGCGGTCCACCGGAGCTACCTCGCCCCGGTCGCGCCGCTGGTCGACGCGGGCCTCCTGACCGCGATCGCCCACATCACCGGCGGAGGGTTCCCCGACAACCTCCCGAGGGTCCTGCCGGCGGGGTGCTCGGCCGAGATCCGGCCGGACAGCTGGGCGTGGCCGGCTCTCTTTCGCTTCATCGAGGAGAAGGGGGCGGTCGGCAGGGAGGAGATGCTCCGGGTCTTCAACTGCGGGATCGGCATGGTCCTTTTCGTGGCGCCTCCGAACGTCGACGGGGCCAAGCGGCGGCTCGCTGCAGCTCGGGAAGAGTGGGTGGAGATCGGGCGGGTCGTTCCCGGGAGCCGGACCGTCGTCTACGCCTGACCGGAGCGAACGGTGAAAGAGGCCTACCGCGCCCCGGTCCCGTACGTGCCGCTCCCCGCCCGGCTCGCGGTCTTTCTTTCGGGCCGCGGCTCCAACTTCGAGGCCCTCGCCGAGGCGTGCCGGACGGGTGAGCTCCCCGCCCGGATCGTCGCAGTCGTGTCGGACCGCCCTGAAGCCCCGGGGCTCGGGACGGCCGAACGCCTCGGTCTGCGTGCCGTCGCCGTCGACCGTCGGCGATTCCCGAGCCGGGAAGCGCACGAGGCGGCGATGGCCGAGGCCGTCGTGGCCCACGAGGCCGACCTGATCTGCCTGGCCGGCTTCATGCGGATCCTCTCCCCACCCTTCGTCGACCGCTTCCGGCTGAAGATCCTGAACATTCACCCCGCGTTGCTCCCGTCGTTTCCCGGGAAGGACGCTCAGGCCCAGGCCATCTCCTACGGAGTGAAGGTCACGGGCGTGACGGTCCACTTCGTCGACTCCGGGATGGACACGGGCCCGATCGTCGCCCAGGAAGCGGTCTCGGTCGCGGAAGGGGAGGACTGCGCCGCTCTCTCCGCGCGCCTTCTCCGGGTGGAGCACCGCCTGTACCGCTCTTCCCTGCGCAAGGTGCTGGAGGGCGGCTG
>CAIMWE010000082.1:62500-123879 GCA_903845115.1 uncultured Acidobacteriota bacterium
GCACACCCGACAACGATTCCCGGACGAGCGGCTCCCGGCCGGAAGCGACGACGTCCAGCTCGACTCCTCCCGGCGTCTCCTTCAACGAATACGGCATTCCAGCTCCTCCTCGCTGGCGGGAGGATACGCCTCCACGGGAGCCCGCGGCCCGGAGACCCCGTGAGGGAAAGATCCGGAGTGCTCTCCGACCTGATCCGCCAGGAGATCGAGGCCTCCGGTCCCCTCCGATTCGACCGCTTCCAGGAGCTGGCGCTCTACTCTCCCTGCGGCGGCTACTACGAAAGGGCAGGGAGGGTCGGCAGAGCGGGGGACTTCGTGACCGGGGCGTCCTGGCACCCGGCGTTCGCCCGGTGCCTACTGCGCTTCCTCGGGAGCCTCGGCCCTCTCGGCGCGGACGGCCCCTCCGTCCTCGACGTCGGTGCCGGCGAAGGGGAGCTTCTCGCGGCGCTGGCCGCCGCCTCCTTCCCGCCGGAGCGCCTGGTCGGCGTGGAGCGCTCCGACACCCGGCGGTCCGCGGCGCAGGCGGTGCTCCCGGCCTCGACGTTCCACCCTTCGCTCGATCGGATCGGCAGCCCCGTCACGGGACTCGTCGTGGCGTACGAGCTCTTCGACGCCCTGCCGGTCAGAGCTCTCCGGGTCGCGGAGGACGGCTCGCTCGTGGAACGGACCGTCGGTCTCGGCGCGGACGGCGTCCTCGGCTGGAGCGAGAGACCGGCCCCCGACTCCGCCGAGATCCTCCGGGGCCTCGTCCGGCGCCGCGCGGAGCTCGAGCCGGACCAGCGGCTCGAGCTCCGGCCGGGAGCAGCCGGGCTGGCGGCCCGGATCGCTCGCGTGGTCCGGTCCGGCGTGATCCTCGTCTTCGACTACGGCGCTGGAACCCGCGCTCTCTACGGCCCGGCTCGGCGGCTGGGAACTCTCGAGGCGTTCCTCCGGCACCAGGTCACCCGGGAGGTCCTCACCGACCCGGGCTCCCGGGACATCACGGCCTGGGTCGACTTCGACGAGATCGCGGATGCGTTCCGGGCCGGGGGATTCGACGTGGCCGGCCCCGTCTCGCAGTCCCGATTCCTCCTCTCGAACGGAATCGCCGCGGAGATCGAAGCGGTCGGCCGATCGAGTCTCTCCGCCCCCGGGCGGATGGCCGAACGGAACGCGATCGCGAAGCTCTTCATGCCGGGCGGGATGGGGGAGTCGATACGGGTTCTCATCGTATCGAAGGGGACGGCGCCGGCGTCGGCTCTCGCCGCATTCCCAGAGGTTTGACAAGCCGGGGGGTGGGAAAGAGAATGCGCCGTTCCCACGACGTGGGCCGGTGCTGCCGGGGCGGAATCGGGCACGGCACCGGGTTGGAGAGTGCACCCCGATGGCGAACTATCTCCCAGTCCTCTTCTTCGCGATCATGGCCGCGGTCCTGGTCGTCGCGACGGTCCTCCTGCTCGCCCTGGTCCGCCCGTCGAAGCCTGACGCCGTCAAGACCGCCCCCTACGAGTGCGGCGTCGTCTCCACCACGGACGCGTGGGATCACCGCTTCTCGGTTCGGTACTACCTCCTGGCCGTCCTGTTCGTCGTGTTCGACGTGGAGACGATCTTCCTCTTTCCCTGGGCCGTGATGTACCACAAGCTGCAGCTCTTCGGTCTCGTCGAGATGATCGTCTTCATCGTCATCCTGCTCGTCGGATACGTCTACGTCTGGAGGCGGGGGGCCCTCTCTTGGGCCTGACGAGCGGTATCGGAGCCGGGTGCCGATCGATGCGCCGGCCCCCGAGCCCGCCGAGCGGCCTCCCCCCGGCGTCCCACCCGCGGAACCAACGGACCGGAGGATCCCGAGCCACCTCCCCGCCGCCCTCCATCGGCCTTCCCCCTGTCTTTCCCGGAAACACGGAAACCCGAGGTGCCTCGTGGGCCTGATCGAAAACTCCCTTCCCGAGAACGTCCTGACGACGACGATCGACGACGTCATCAACTGGGCACGCAAGAACTCCATCTGGCCGATGTCATTCGGCCTGGCCTGCTGCGCGATCGAGATGATGGCCGTCGTCGACAGCCGCCACGACATGTCGCGCTTCGGCGCCGAGGTCTTCCGAGGGTCGCCGCGCCAGTCCGACCTGATGCTGGTCGCCGGAACGGTCACGGAGAAGATGGCGCCGGTCGTCAAACGCCTCTACGACCAGATGCCCGACCCGAAATTCGTCATCGCCATGGGGAGCTGCGCCACCTGCGGAGGACCGTACAGGACCTACGCGGTGACGCAGGGGGTCGACCGGATCGTCCCGGTCGACGTCTACGTCCCCGGGTGTCCGCCCCGGCCGGAAGCCCTTCTCTACGGCCTCCTCGAGCTCCAGAAGAAGATCCAGAAGATGCGCGTCCTGCGCCGGGTCTCGTGACGGGAAGGCCATGACCGAAGAAACACCAAAGGACCGGCCCGCCCCGCAGACCGCGCCCGCCTCCGAGGCGAAGCCGCAGCCCGCTGCCGAGACGAAGGGGGCGGCCGAGGCCCCGAAGCCGACGACCGCCGCGCCGAAGCCTGCCGTCGACACCGCGAAACCGGCGGCTCCGGCGGCCCCGAAGCCCGCGGCCGCCCCGGCTGCCCCCAAGCCCCCGGCCCCCGCCGACGCCTCGGCCCACCCGATCGTGGCCGCGCTCGCCGCCGCCGTTCCGGGAGCCGTCCAGAAGGCCACCTCGTTCGTCGGAGAGGTCACGGTGGAGGTCGATCCGGCGAAGCTGGTCGAAGCGTGCCGCTACCTGAAGGACGGCCAGCAGTTCGACTACTTGGTCGACCTGACCGCGGTCGACTGGAAGGAGCGCGACCCCCGCTTCGACGTGGTCCTGTGGCTCCACTCCTTCCCCAGGAAGAGCGAGCGGATCCGCCTCAAGGCGAAGGTGAAGGACGGGGAGGCCTGTCCGAGCGTGACCGGGGTCTGGCTGACCGCAAACTGGATGGAGCGGGAGGTCTTCGACCTCTTCGGGATTCCGTTCGCCGGGCATCCCGACCTCCGCCGGATCCTCACCTGGGATGGCTTCAACGGGCACCCGTTCCGAAAGGACTTTCCGCTCGAGGGGATCGACACCGGGGCGGCGATCTACCCCGACCGCTACCCCGAGGGGGGCGGCCCGTCGGCCTCCGACTCCAACCGAAAGGTCGTGTCATGAGCGAGACGCCGAAGCCCGCACTGCCCGGGACGGCGGCCGTGGTCGTCGAGGGCGGTATGCCGCCCCTGATGGGGCTTCAGGAGATGGAGCTCAACTTCGGGCCGCAGCACCCGTCGACCCACGGCGTCCTCCGGATCGTCATCCGGGTGGACGGCGAGAAGATCGTCTCGGCCCGGCCCGACATCGGTTACCTCCACCGCGGCACCGAGAAGCTGTTCGAGACCGAGACCTACCCGATGGTCATCCCCCACACGGACCGGATGGACTACGTGGCGGCCGCGACCAACAACCACGCCTACTGCCTCGTCGTCGAGAAGCTCCTCGGGATCGAGATCCCGAAGCGGGCGCAGTACATCCGGGTCCTGCTCGACGAGCTGCAGCGCCTCTCCTCTCACCTCCTCTGGCTCGGCTCGTGCGCCATGGACCTCGGCGCGATCACCCCGTTCTTCTACGTCTTCCGCGAACGGGAGGCGATCCTCGACTACTTCGAGGACTACTGCGGCGCGCGGCTCACCCTGAACTGCATGCGAATCGGCGGCCTCCCCGTCGACCTGCCGCCCGGGTGGACGCAGAAGATCCACGACTTCATCGAGCCCTTCGTCGACCGCGTGAACGAGTACGAGGACCTGCTGACGGGCAACCGGATCTTCCGGGACCGGACCATCGGGATCGGCGTCCTGCCGGTCGACCGCTGCATCGAGTGGGGTGTGACCGGCCCGGCGCTGCGCGGCGCGGGGAAGGCGTGGGACATCCGCCGGGCGATCCCGTACGAGTGCTACCCGGAGCTGGAGTTCGACATCCCGGTCGGCAAGAACGCCGACACGTACGACCGGTACCTCGTCCGGATGGCCGAGATGCGGCAGAGCCGCCGGATCATCCAGCAGTGTCTCGCGTGGCTCGAGAAGAACCCGGGGACGGAATTCCGCGGGAAGGTGCCCCGCGTGATCAAGCCGCCCGCAGGGGAGGCCTACGCCGCGGTCGAGGCCCCGAAGGGAGAGCTCGGCTTCTACCTCGTGTCGAACGGGGGGAACAAGCCGTATCGGCTCCGCGTCCGGCCCCCGAGCTTCATCAACCTCCAGGCGCTTCCCGAGATGGTCACCGGGCACCTGGTCTCGGACCTCGTCGCCGTCATCGGGACCATCGACATCGTCCTCGGCGAGGTGGACCGGTGAGCGGCGTCTCGGCGATCTGGCCTCGGACGGCTCGCGCGGACCACGCGCTCGACCGACATCGTCCTCGGCGAGGGAGACCGGTGAGCGGCGTGCGGGGACCGGCGACGCCCGAAGGGAGCCGCTGAATGGACTCGACCTCCATCCTCCACGTCGTCGTCATCCCGGCCGTGAAGGCGGTCGTCTACTGCACCCTGATGGCCATCACGGCCGGCGTCCTCACGATCATCGAACGCCGGACCCTCGGCTTCATGCAGGTCCGCAAGGGGCCCAACCGGGTCGGCTGGGAAGGGTCGCTCCAGTGGGTGGCCGACACCATCAAGCTGATGTTCAAGGAGGACGTGGTCCCGAGCCGCTCGGAGCGGTTCATCCACTTCCTCGCGCCCGCGCTCCTGGCGACGCCGGCGCTCACGGTTTTCGCGCTCCTCCCCTTCGGGCCCGAGGTGAGCTTCCCGCTCCCGGGCCTCGGGACGGTCACGACGCCGCTCTACGCGGCCGACGTCAACGTCGGCCTCCTCCTGATCCTCGCCATCACGACGATCGGCACCTACGGGGTCATCCTGGCCGGCTGGGCGTCGAACTCGAAGTACGCCCTCATGGGCGGGCTCCGGTCGGCCGCGCAGCTGATCAGCTACGAGGTGCCGATGGGGTTCGCCGTCGTCTCGGTGGTCCTGATGGCGAACACGCTCTCGCTCCGCGGGATCATCGAGGCGCAGCGCGAGGCGCACGTCTGGTTCATCTTCCCGGGGCTCCTCGCCTTCGTCATCTACTTCATCTCGGGGGTCGCCGAGACGAACCGGATCCCCTTCGACCTCCCGGAGGCGGAGAGCGAGCTGGTGGCCGGCTTCCACACCGAGTACTCCGGTATGAAGTGGTCGTTCTTCTTCATGGCCGAGTACGCGAACATGGTGACCGTCTCCGCCATCGCGACCACCCTCTTCTTCGGCGGCTGGCTGCCGCCCTTCCCGAACGTCCGATGGCTCTCCTTCCTCGGGATCCTCCCGCCGGCGTTCTGGTTCCTCGGGAAGGTCTTCTTCTTCCTCCTCGTCTACATCTGGTTCCGCGGGACCTTCCCGCGCTACCGGTTCGACCAGCTGATGGACCTCGGGTGGAAGACCCTGATCCCGCTGTCGATCGGGAACCTCGTCCTCATCGCCGCCTTCGCCCTCTGGGGCCGCGGCGGACTCCAGCTCCTCGGCCTCCTCCTGACGCTGACCGTCGCCGCCGGCCTCACCTTCGTGTTCCGGCAGAAACCGGGCCTCCGGGCCTCCGAGTCGATGGCCGCCCCGGCGGAGGTCCGCCCATGAGCTTCATGGCCCACGCGCTCCTGACCGACCTGATCACTGGCATGAAGACCACCTTCATGCACCTGTTCCGGCCGGCCGACACGGTGGAGTACCCGGAGAAGGCCCGGACGCCGAGCGACCGGTTCCGCGGGATGTTCCTCCTCGACGAGGACCGCTGCATCAAGTGCACGCTCTGCGCGATCGAGTGCCCGATCAACATCATCTACATCGACTGGCACAACGAGAAGAACGAGGCGGGCAAGAACGAGAAGGTCCTGGACCGCTTCGACCTCGACATGAAGCGCTGCATGTTCTGCGGCCTCTGCGAGGAAGCGTGCCCGACGAAGCCGAAGTCGATCTGGCTGACGACGAAGACCTACGAGCTCTCGACGTACGAGCGGAACGACGCCCTCTACCTCGACATCCGGAAGCTGACGAAGTGGGACCACAACGTGAAGCCCTTCGTCGTCCGGGAAGAGAAGAAGCTGGCCGCGGCGCCGGCCGGACCTCCCTTGGCGGCGGAGCCCGAGGCACCGACCGGGGCTCCGGCCGAGAACAAGGAGAAGTCGGCGTGATGGACGGCGCGGCCTTCCTCTTCTGGCTCTTCGCCGCGGTCATCGTGACCGGCGCGGTGGGCGTCGTCTCCGCGAGGCAGCCGGTCCACTCGGCCCTCTTCCTCCTCCTGAGCTTCCTCGGCGTCGCCTGCCTCTTCCTCCTCGAGCGGGCCGAATTCCTCGCCGCGGTCCAGATCCTCGTCTACGCGGGCGGGATCATGGTCCTCTTCCTCTTCACGATCATGCTCGTCAACGTCCGGCGCCAGGCCGGCGAGCCGTTCCTGCACGGCCGGGCGTGGAAGGCGGTCCTCGCCGGCATCCTCCTCTTCGGCATCGTGGGGAGCGCTCTCCTGGACCAGGTGAACCGGGGCGTCGGCAAGGTCGCGGCGGCCGACGACGGGAAGCTGGCCTCGGCGATCATCGACGGGAAGCTCGTGACGGGGAATAGCGAGGTCGTGGCCTGGCTTCTCTACCGCGACTATCTCCTCCCGTTCGAGGTGGCGTCGGTCCTCCTGCTGGTCGCCATGATCGGGGCGGTCGTCCTCGGCAAGCGGACGATGGAGAGGTTCGACTGATGATCACCCTCGCGCACTACGTGGCGCTCTCGTTCCTCCTGTTCGCGATCGGAGTGACGGGCGTGCTGGTCCGCCGGAACCTCCTCACCATCCTGATGTCGATCGAGCTGATGCTGAACGCCGTCAACATCAACCTCGTCGCGTTCTCCCGCCATCTGGGTAACGTCGAGGGGCACATCGTCAGCGTCTTCGTCATCACCGTCGCGGCCGGCGAGGCCGCGATCGGCCTGGCCATCATCCTCTCGCTCTACCGCCTGAAGAACTCGGTCAACCTCGACGACGTCGCCGAGATGAAGGGGTGACGACGTGACCGCAGCCGCCGTCCTCCCGTTCATCCTGGTCTTCCCGATCCTCGGCTTCCTCGTCAACGGCCTCCTCTACCTCGCCTCCCACTCGAAGCTCGGCGGGAAGGACTCGCCGCGCGGTCCGCATGGAGGCGGGCACGGCGACGGTCACGGCGCCCCGGGCTCCGACTCGCACGGCAGCGGCGCCTCCTCGCACGGGGCCCACGGCGGCCACGACAGCCACGGTGACCACCACGACATTCCGTTCAAGGCGGTCCACACGTGGGTCGGGCCGCTGGCCTCCGGCCTGGCCTGCCTCACCTCCTTCCTCGCCATCTTCCTCTGGTGGGGCGAGACCCACGGCGAGGAGGCGGTCGTCGCCAAGCTCTGGACCTGGCTCCCGATGGGGACGAACCCGGGCTGGTTCGGGATGAAGCCGCTCGTCGTCGACGCCGCGCTCCGCCTCGACCCGCTGTCGGCCCTCATGATCGGGTTCGTCACGTTCATCGGGACCCTCATCCACGTCTACTCGGTCGGGTACATGGGGCACGACCCGGGCTACGGCCGGTTCTTCGCCTACCTCAACCTCTTCATGTTCTCGATGCTGACCCTCGTCCTCGGGGCGAGCCTCGGGGTCCTCTTCGTCGGCTGGGAGGGGGTGGGCCTCTGCTCCTACCTCCTGATCGGCTACTTCTACACGAAGGACTTCGCGGCCGACGCCGGGAAGAAGGCGTTCGTCGTGAACCGGATCGGCGACGCCGGGTTCCTTCTCGGGCTCTTCGGCTGCTTCGCGATGTTCGGCACGGCCGACTTCGGGACGATGTTCGACCTGGCGTCGAAGGCGCCGGCGACGTACGCGGCGGGCGGGCTGGTCACGGCGGCCTGCGTCTGCCTCTTCGTCGGGGCATGCGGCAAGAGCGCGCAGCTCCCCCTCTACGTCTGGCTTCCCGACGCGATGGCCGGCCCGACGCCCGTCTCGGCCCTCATCCACGCCGCGACGATGGTCACGGCGGGCGTCTACCTGGTCGCCCGCTGCAACGTCCTCTTCCGGATCTCGCACGAGTGGGCGGTCAAGACGCTGGGCGAGAACGCCTCCTTCTTCTCGATGCTGACCCACGACGCGTCGTTCGTGGTGGCGGTCGTCGGCGGGGCGACGGCGATCTTCGCGGCGTCGATGGGCTTCGCCCAGACCGACATCAAGAAGGTCCTCGCCTACTCCACCGTCTCGCAGCTCGGGTACATGTTCCTCGGCTGCGGCGTCCTCGCCTTCTCCGCCGGCATGTTCCACGTCTTCACCCACGCCTGGTTCAAGGCCTGCCTCTTCCTCGGCTCCGGTTCCGTCATCCACGCGATGTCGGGCGAGCAGGAGATGGACAAGATGGGGGGGCTCAAGGGGATGGTCCCCCACACCTTCCGGACGATGCTGATCGCCACGCTGGCGATCGCGGGCGTCCCGGGGCTGGCTGGCTTTTTCTCGAAGGACCAGATCCTCGGGGAGACGTACATCTCGGGGCACCCGGTCCTCTGGCTCGTCGCGGTCCTCACGGCCGGGATGACGGCCTTCTACATGTTCCGGCTGGTCAAGATGACCTTCTACGGCGACTTCCGGGGGACGGACGAGGTGAAGCACCACGTCCACGAGTCGCCCTGGACCATGACGGTCCCGCTCTGGATCCTGGCGATCGGGGCCATCGTCGTCGGCTGGTTCGGCGTGCCGAACTTCCTCTGGGCGAAGGGAAACCGGTTCGAGGCGTTCCTCGAGCCGATCTTCCCGAAGCTGCCTCCGGACTGGACCCCCGTCGTCCACGAGGCGTCCCACGCGACCGAGTGGTCGCTCATGATGACCTCCGTCGTCGTCGCGACGATCGGGATCGTCGTGGGCTGGAAGCTCTACTCCGGGTCCTACCCGTTCGCGGTGCCGGAGCGGTTCGCCAAGAGGTTCGCCGGCCTCTACCGAACCGTCCGGAACAAGTACTACGTCGACGAGGCCTACGAGTGGCTCTTCGTCGAGCGGCTCGTCAAGAGGGGTGGGCGATTCCTGTGGGAGATCGACGCCCGGGTCGTGGACGGCGTGGTGAACGGCACTCGCCACCTGGCCATCGGCGTCTCCGAGATCTCCTCGTGGTTCGACCGGGTCTTCGTCGACGGCGCCGTCAACGGGGTGGCGAACGTCTTCCAGGCCGGGTGGCGCGGGTACGGACGGCTCCAGAACGGCCAGACCCAGAGCTACGCGTTGTCGATGGCGGTGGGCGTCTTCGGCCTCGTTTGCGTTTACATCCTCCTCTCGTAAAGGACGCGGAAAGATGGGACTTCTCTCGCTTCTGATCTTCCTCCCGCTCGTCGGCGCGGTCGTCGTCGCCTTCCTCCCGAAGGAGAAGAGCGGCATGATCCAGATGACGTCGACCTTCTTCGCCGGCGTCACCTTCGCGCTCTCGCTTCCGCTCTGGTTCGCGGAGGGGTTCAAGACGTCCGGTGACTTCCTCTTCCGGGAGACGTTCGACTGGATCCCGTCGCTCGGCGCGAAGTACTCGCTGGGCGTGGACGGGATCGCGGGCCTCCTGATCCTGCTGACGACGCTCCTCTCGTTCATCTCGGTCTACGCGTCGTTCACGGCGATCACGAAGCGGGAGAAGGAGTACTACATCTTCCTGCTCCTCCTGGAGACGGGGATGATCGGGGTCTTCTGCTCCCTCGACTTCTTCCTCTTTTACGTCTTCTGGGAAGTGATGCTGGTCCCGATGTACTTCCTGATCGGCGTCTGGGGCGGGCCGAGAAAGCTCTACGCCGCCATCAAGTTCTTCCTGTACACCCTCTTCGGGTCGGTGGTGATGCTGCTCGCCATCATCGCCCTCTACTTCTTCAACACCACCGGTTTCCTCTGGTGGAGAGGCCTCCACAACGCGCCCTCCTTCGACATCGTGCACTTCCACCAGATCGCGGGCCAGATCCCCCCGGACCTCCAGATCTGGCTCTTCTGGGCCTTCTTCCTCGGCTTCGCGATCAAGGTGCCCATGTTCCCGTTCCACACCTGGCTGCCGGACGCCCACGTCGAGGCGCCCACGGCGGGTTCGGTCATCCTGGCCGGCGTCCTCCTGAAAATGGGGACCTACGGCTTCCTCCGGTTCTCCCTCCCGATCTGCTACGAGGCGAGCCGGACCCCCTGGATCCAGGGGACCGTCATCACCCTATCGATCATCGGGATCCTCTACGGGTCGCTCGTGGCGATGGTCCAGAAGGACATGAAGAAGCTGGTGGCCTACTCGTCGGTGGCCCACCTGGGGTTCTGCATGCTCGGGTTCTTCGCGCTGAACACGGCCGGGCTACAGGGAGGCATCCTCCAGTCCATCAACCACGGACTCTCCACCGGCGGGCTCTTCCTCCTCGTCGGGATCGTCTACGAGCGGCGCCACACCCGGATGATCGCGGACTTCGGCGGGCTCTCGGCCGTCATGCCGATCTACGCGATGCTCTTCATGGTGATCACCCTCGCGTCGATCGGCCTGCCGCTCCTGAACGGGTTCGTCGGAGAGTTCACCATCCTGACGGGCGCCTTCCTCGCGAACTGGAAGTGGGCCGCCTGGGCGGCTCCGGGCGTCGTGCTCGGGGCGGCCTACATGCTGTGGCTCTACCAGCGCGTCTTCTTCGGCGAGATCACGCACGAGGAGAACAAGTCGCTCGAGGACGTGAACCTACGCGAGATCCTCACCCTCGCGCCGCTGATCGTCCTCTGCTTTTGGATCGGGCTCTACCCGAAGCCGTTCTTCGAACGGACGGAGATGGCGACCGCGAAGCTGGTGGGCCGCCTCCAGGGGACGCCGGCCGAGCCGTCCGTCCGCCCGGGGGTCCCGAAGAGGATCGCTTCCACCTGCTGTCCGGGCGGCGCGCCGGCCGTGCCGGCGGCGCCGGCCGCGGCAGCCGTCGCCCGGGAGAACTGACCCGTGCCCTTCGCCCCGTCCGACATGGCCCTGATCGTCCCCGAGCTGTTCCTGACGGCGGCGGGCCTGGTCCTCCTGGTCGCCGCCACGGCGGTCTCCCGGGCGCAGGAGAAGCAGATCGCGCTCTGGTCGATCGCGTCCCTCGTCGTGACCGGCTTCCTCCTGGCGGTCCCGGCGTCCGCGGGCGCGGGGGCGCGGTCCGCGTTCGGCGGGATGTTCGCCGCCGACGGATACTCCCTGTTCTTCAAGGTTCTCATCCTGGCCGCCGGGGTGGTGACGATCCTCTTCTCGCTCCGGTTCGTCGGCGACTCGCCGTATCCGGGCGGCGAGTACTACGGCCTCCTCCTGTTCGCGACGGTCGGGATGATGTTCATGGTCTCGGGCACCCACCTGATCTCGATCTACGTCGCTCTCGAGCTCATGGCGCTGTCGCAGTACGTCCTGGCCGGGTACTTCAAGCGGGAGACGAAGTCGATCGAGGCGGCCGCCAAGTACTTCGTCCTCGGCGCGTTCTCCTCCGGCGTCCTCCTCTACGGAATCTCCCTCGTGTTCGGCGCGACCGGGAGCCTCTCCCTCGCCGCCGTGTCGAGGTCGATCGTCCTCGGGCCGAAATCGCCCCTGCTCGTCCTGGGGATCATCCTGGTGGCCTGCGGCCTCTTCTTCAAGATCGCGTCGGCGCCGTTCCACGTCTGGGCGCCCGACGTGTACGAGGGGGCCCCGACCCCCATCTCCGCGTTCTTCGCGGTCGGGCCGAAGCTCGCCGCCTACGCGATCTTCGCCCGCATCTTCTTCTCCGGATTCGGCCACAACTCGTCCGAATGGACGGTGATCATCGCCGCCTCCTCGGCGCTGACGATGGTCGTCGGCAACGTCGGGGCGCTGATGCAGCAGAACGTCAAGCGGATGCTCGGCTACTCGTCCATCGGGCACGCCGGCTACGCGCTGCTCGGCCTCCTCGCCTACGGTTCCAAGGACTTCGGACTCTCCTCGATCCTGATCTACCTCACCGCCTACGCCCTCATGAACCTCGGGGCGTTCGGCCTGGTCGTCCTCCTCGAGACGAAGGGATACGCCGGGGAGAGCGTGGACGACTTCAACGGCCTCGCGAAGAAGAACCCTCTCGCGGCGGGGGTGATGGTCCTGTTCCTGCTCTCTCTCGCGGGAATCCCGCCGACCGCCGGGTTCGTCGGGAAGTACCTCCTCTTCTCGGCGGCGATGCAGGCCGGGTGGTTCTGGC
This sequence comes from uncultured Acidobacteriota bacterium, assembly GCA_903845115.1. Lineage (GTDB taxonomy): Bacteria > Acidobacteriota > Thermoanaerobaculia > UBA5066 > UBA5066 > CAIMWE01. Next base: position 74,691 of record CAIMWE010000082.1, read on the forward strand.
TGACTCTCCTGGCCGTCCTGATGTCGGCCGTCTCGCTCTTCTACTACTTCCGCATCGTCCGGGCGATGTACCTGGTCGAGGGGACCGGAGAGCTGCGCTGGAGGGAGGAGCCGGCCGTGACCGTGGCGATCCTCGCCTGCGCCGCGCTGACCCTCTTCCTGGGCGTCTATCCGCAGCCGCTGATCGCCCTGGCGAAGGCCTGCCTGCTGAGCTGAGGCGGGCCTCCTGGGCTGATGTGACGGAACCGAGCGGACCGGGCGGACGGGATGGCCGCTTCTTCGCGGACGTCCTCTCGTTCGGCTGGGTCCTCCCGGCGTCGATTGCGGCGGGGGCGGGCCTCGGGTGGGGCGGAGACAGGCTGTTCGGGAGCTTTCCGGTCCTGACGGCGGTCTTCGGAGTCCTCGGCCTGGCGGCCGGCCTCCGGCAGCTCTTCAGGGAGGCGGAACAGATCTCGGACGAGGGGAAGCGGCCGTGAACGACCTCCGGGCCGGGGGGATCCTCCGGGCGGCGACCGTCGCGGCGGCCATTTCCGTCCTGGCCCTGGGGGCCCTCGGGCGGTTCCGGCCCGCTCTCGCCTTGACTCTGGGGGCGGTCGTGGCTATCGTCTCGGCCCGCTGGCTCTCCCACGTCACAGGCCGGCTCATGGCCACCGGTGCGGGGGAGGGGCGCAAGCCGGGTTGGAAGTTCGCGCTCGGGGCGGGGCTCCGATACCTGTTCGCCGGTCTCGCGGTCTACGGGGCAGTCCGCCTCGTCCCCGCGGAACCTTTTTGGCTCCTGGCAGGTCTCTCGACCGTCGTCGTCGGCGTCGTGGTCGAAGGGGCGTGGGACCTGTGGAAGGAGAGTCGCCACCGGAGGACCGTCCCGCCCGCCGGGGAGACCCGGGCCGGGAGGACGGGGGAGAGGATCTGACGGCCTGATGCACCACGCACAATCGATCCTGTTCGGATGGGTCAACGCGCTGCTGGAGAAGATCCTCGGCCCCGTCGGCTCCGCCCCCGCCTGGTGGCGGGAGGGGATCACGATCGGCAGCTTCCACGTCGATGGGATCGCGCCCAAGGGAGAGGCCGCGGGCGAGTACCTCGGGTGGCTTCCCGACCACGTGGTCATGGCCCTCTTCGTATTCCTCCTCTGCGCCGTCTTCGGTCCCCTGGCGGCGCGCGGCTTCCGGAAGGGCGTCCCGTCGGGGTCGCAGAACGTCCTCGAGCTCTTCGTCGACTTCCTCCGCGGAGTCATCAAGGAGAACATCCCCCACCACGGCGAGAAGTACCTGCCGATCGCGGGCGCCTTCTTCTTCTTCATCGCGCTCTGCAACCTCTGCGGGTTCTTCTTCTTCCTCCAGCCGCCGACGAGCAACCTGAACACGACGTTCGCGCTGTCGATCACGTGCTTCGTCTTCTTCAACGCCGCGGGAATCCGGGCCCACGGGCTCGGCGGCTACCTGAAGCAGTTCATGGGCCCCAGCCTGGCGCTGGCGGTCCTCGTCTTCCCGATCGAGATGCTCGGGAACTTCGCGCGGGCGCTCTCCCTGGCGATGCGGCTCTACGGGAACATCTTCGGCGAGCACACGGCGACGAACGAGTTCGCGAAGCTCCTCCCCATCATCATCCCGATGCCGATGAACGCCCTCGGCATCTTCACGGCGTTCCTCCAGGCTTACGTCTTCACCCTCCTGGCCACCGTCTACATCGGGGGCGCCACCGCCCACGAGCACTGATCTCCGAACGCGAAAATCCAGACATCCGGAAAGCAAGCAGATCCCGAAAGGAGTCCCAGAGAATGTTGAAGAAGATGATCCCGGCCGGCGCTCTCACGGCCCTCGCCCTCCTGCTCCCGAACTTCGCCTTCGCCGCGGAAGAGGCTGCCAAGGCGAGCGGCGGTGGAGCGGGATGGGGCCACCTCTCGGCGGCCATCGCCATCGCCCTCGCGGCCTTCGGCGGCGCCTTCGCCCAGGGCCGGACGGCCGTGGCGGCCTGCGACGGCATCGCGCGGAACCCCGGCGCCTCGGGCCAGATCCGCGGCATGGCGTTCCTGGGGCTCGTCCTGATCGAGTCGCTCGTCATCTACGCGCTCGTCATCGCCTTCGTCGTCCAGGGCAAGTAGGCCCCTCTCCCCGACCGATCCCGAGCGGCCCCGGAGTCTTCCGGGGCCGCTCGCTCGTCCGGTTCCAGCCCCGTGCCGGCCCGCTTCCCCGGGGACGGTAGACTAGCCCCATGGCGGAGCGCGAGGAGCCCGATCGACTCGTCTTCCCGGTGGCGGTCGCGGCGTCGGCCCTCGCCTTCTCGTCGGCCGCTCTGACCACGGTCGTGGCGACGTGGGCCGAGCGGGGCTGGTCCGGCGACTGGCTGGCGGCGCCCGACTTCGACTTCGGGCTGCTCGCCTCGGTCATGATCGGCCTCGTGGTCGGCGGCGTCGTCCACCTGGCCGCGCAGAAGCCGGTCGCGAGGATGTCGGCGGCGTTCACGGCGGCTCGAGGGATGGCGGAGGGGAACCTGGCGACTCGGGCTCCGGAGGGCCGCGATCTCGGGGGGACCCTCGGGCGCCTCCTCAACGCGGTGGCCGGCAGCGCGACCCGCCTCCTGTCGTCGATCCGCCGGGAACAGGGGCAGCTCAACCGCCAGGTGTCGGTCCTGAAGGCCGCCTCCACGGCGACCCGCGAGAAGGCGACCCTGACCCTCTCCAGGGTCGACGGGGCGTCCCGGGAGGTGACCGGGTTCGAGACCTCGATCCGGTCGATCGCCGACAGCGTGGAGACCCTCTCCTCGGGGGCGGAGGAGACGGCCGCCGCGGTGGCCGAGGTGGACGCGTCTCTTTCCCGGGTCCTGGCGCGTTCCCAGGGGCTGCACCTTTCCTCGGGGGACGGCGCCAAGGCGGCGGCGTCCCTGGCGGAAGGGGCTGCCAACCTGAACATGACCCTCTACGAGATCGCCAGGAAGACGGCGGACCTCGCCGAGGTGTCCCACCGGAACGAGGAGTCGGTGGCTCAGGTCGGTGGCTCGGCCCGGAACGTGGCCCGCGAGGTGGCCCGCGTCGTGGAAGGGGTCACGGCGGGGGCGGCGGTGGTCCAGGAGATGAGGTCGAGCGTCGAGCAGATTCACTCCGCGGCCGACAGCGTCCGGTCGACGGTCCTCCGGGTGGAATCCCGTTTCCAGGAGATCGGCCGGATCGTCAACGTGATCGAGGAGATCTCCCGGCAGACGAACCTCCTGGCGCTGAACGCGTCGCTCCTGGCGACGAGGGCCGGGGAGCACGGCCGTGGGTTCTCGGCCGTGGCCACCGAGATCCGGAAGCTCTCCGAGCGGACGTCCGACGGGGCGAGGGGAATCCAGGAGCTGATCGACGGGATGCGGGGCGATGTCGAGGCGGCGCGGATCGCGGCCGAGGAAGAGGCTCGTCTCGTCGCGATCGGGGTGACGACCTCGGGAAAGACCGAGGCCGCGCTCGGTTCGATCCGCGTGGCCGCACTGGCGGCGGAGGAGGCGACGTCGGCGATCCAGGGTGCGACGGTGGGGCAGCGGATCTCGATCGTGGAAACGGCCGACGCGATCCGCGAAGTTCGACAGGGGTTCGACGCGCTGGCCGACGAAGGGAAGAGGAACAACCGGGAGGCGGAGAACATCCGCGAGATGGTGACGGAGCTGAACGACCTCGCGGGCTTCGTGGAGAGGACCGTTCACGAGCAGAAGGGTGCCGCGGGCCAGATTGCCGTCGCCGCGGCCCGGTCGCTCGGGATGATGCGCGAGATCCAGGATGCGGCGAGCCGGCAGACGGCGGACAGCCAACGTCTCCTCGGGCTGCTGGCCGAGGTGGGTGGGGCGGGGCGGCAGACGCTCGAGTCCGCGGCGCTGGTCGAGGACGCCGCGGCCGCGCTGGAGGCTCTCGCGGGGTCGCTGGAGGACGAGGTGGGCCGCTTCCGGGTCGGACGCGCCGAGCCCGGCGCGGACGGCGCCGCCCGCTGAACTCCTCCCCCCTCGCGCGGGGAGCGCCCCTTCAGTCGCCGGTGAGCCGCTGCTCGAAGACGACGCACTCGCGGTGCCTTCCGGCGAACGGCCAGCTCGCGAGCGCGACGACGCGAAACCCGCATTCCCAGAGCACCCGGGCCGCGCTGGCCGACGAGGCCAGGCACCGGACTCGGAGGGATGGCAGCCCGAGGCGTGCGGCCTCCCGGAACGCCTCGCAAAGGAGGGTCTTGCCGAGGCCGCGGCCCCGGGCGCCGGGGGCGACGGACCAGAAGACGACGGAGGTCTCGGTGCCTCCGGGCTCGTCGTGAGCGGCGATCAGGAAGCCGTCCGGAGCCGCCTCGGGACCATGCCCGAGGATGAAATCCCTCTCCGCGTCGAAGGTCGCGGCGATCCGGCCCAGCTCCTGCTCGAGGGCCGCCTCGAGGTCCTCGTCGAGGTCCGTCCTGATGCAGCGAGCCAGGGGTGGGGCGAGAGCCGCCAGGAACGAGGCCGGGAAGGGGCGGCAGGAGTCGCTGGCGGCGACCGGCAGGGGAGGCATCCGGTCACATCCGTTCCGGGATCGGGACCCCCAGGACCCACAGGACGTCCTGGAGGTGGAGGGCGACCAGCTGGAGGGCGGCCCGCCGGGACCGGCGGCTCTCCTCGTCGGGCGCCTGGAGGATCGGGTGGGTGTGGTAGAGGTGGTGAAAGGCCGCGGCCACCGCGAGGGCGTGCCGGACGAGGAGCGAGACCTCGAGCGTCTCTCCCACCTTCTCGAAGGTCTCGGCGGTTCGCGTGCACGTCCTCACGACGTCCCAGAGGTCGTCGTCGAAGTGGTCGGCGGAAAGGTCCGCGACGGCCCGGATCTCCTCCGGGGCCAGCCACGCCGGGAGCCCTTCGGCCTCCAGCTTCCGGAAGATGTTCCCGGCCCGGACGGCGGCGTACTGGAGGTAGGGGCCGGTGTCGCCTTCGAAGGCGAGCGCCTCGTCGAAGTCGAACGCGATCACCTTGTTCCGGGAGAAGCGGGTCATGTACACGCGGAGGGCGCCGATGGCGATCGCTTCGGCCCGGCCCATCTCCACCGGCACCCCGCCGGAGCGCGAGAGAATCTGGTCGTTCGCCTTCTCGACGAGCTGGTCGAGGAGGTCGTCGGCCTTGACCCCGAGGCCCTTGCGCCCCGACATCTCCAGGAAAGACTTCGTCCGGTCCTCTGCTGACAGCTCCAGGCCGAGAGCCTCGGCCGAGGCGGGGGTCAGGGCGACCATCTCGTAGGCGAAATGGACCGAGCGGTCCGCCGCCTCGGGGAAGCCCGCCCTGCGGACCGCCTCCTTCACGACCTTCTGCGGGTACGACTGCCGGACGTCGATCACGTTGATCACCGAGTGGGCACCGCCGAACTTCCCCCGGACCGACGCGTCGGCTCCCTCCGCGGTCCGGCGCGTCCGGTAGAGCGGGGACTCGTGGTCCGTCGCGTGGAACTCGGGGTTCCCGAACATGTCCCGGTAAGGGACCGGCTCGTACTCGAAATCCTTCCCGAGGACGCCGAGCTTCCACAGCTGGTAGGCGACGTCCTTTCCCGTGTACGTCACCGTCCCGTTCGAGCGGACGAGGACCTTGTCGGCATCCTCCATCCCCTCGAAGTCCTTCGCGCCTTCCAGCCTCATCACCCAGCACCCGGCGTTCTTCCCCTCGGTCTCCAGGTGGGTCGCCGCCGCCGCCTTCAGCCGCTCGAACGCGGTCGACCAGAACTGCCGGGCCAGGATGTCGCTCTCGCGGGGGAGGACGTCGTAGGCCACGTCGATCCGTTCCATCGTCTTCAGGTGACACCGGACGACCGCTTCGGCCAGGAGCGCCGCGACGCGGGCGGTCTCGGTCGCCGCGTCGTCCTGGGCGTGCCCCAGCGCCGCCCCCTCGACGGCGTGCAGCACCTCCTTCCGCCGCTCCTGCAGCTCGGGAGAGGCCGTGTAGCTCTTCCCGACGAGCGCGTAGAGGTCCCAGGCCAGGTCTCCCAGGCGCCGGGGTTCCACGCCGGGGGGGTCGTCCGGGAAGGCGGCCAGGATCTCCCGGATCTCGGCGGAAAGGCCGGCAGCCCGCCCGGGGTCGTCCAGCTCCCCCGAGTGAAGGAGGCCGACGACGACGTCGGCCACCTGGACGCCGGTGTCGTCGAGGTAGTTCTGGACCTCGACCCGCCGCCCCAGGCGCCGGAAGGTCCGGACGAGGACGTCGCCGAGGACGGCGTTCCGGAGGTGGCCGATGTGCGCCGCCTTGTTCGGGTTGATGTTCGTGTGCTCGATGATCAGCTTGCCGCGGTCCTCCTCGGCGGGCGGGCCGGTCCGCCCGGAAGCGAGGAGCGCAGAGAGCATCCTCGGCCGGTCGAAGAACAGGTTGATGAACCCGCTCCCCTCGACCTTCGTCCGGGAGATCAGAGGAGGCAGGACGAGGGCCGCGGCGAGCTCCTCCGCGATCTTCCGGGGGGGGCGGCGCAGGAGCTTGGCGAGCTCGAAGGCGACGGGCAGGGCGACGTCGCCCAGCTCCACCTTGGGAGGGGTCTCCAGCACGAGGCGGGGCGGAGCGACCCCCCAGAGCTTGTGGCAGGCCTCGTGGACGGAGGCCTCGATGGCGGATTTCAGCGTGTCGATCAACGGGACTCCTTCTCGGACGGTGTCAGGCGGCCCGGGGGATGCGGCGAAGCCGCGGCTCCTCGGGAAAACGGGCCAGCCCCTCCTGCTGCCAGTGGGCGGCGCCGGCGGCGTCGCCGATGACGGAGAGGGCCCGGACGGCGGAGAGATACGACTCGACCCCGGGAACGGCGCCGACCATCTCGGTGGCCGCGGCGCGGGCGTCTGCTCCGCGGCCCTCGGCGGCGAGGAGCAGCACGAGGGATTCCCAGGCTGCGTAGGTCGCCGGGTAGGCGCGGACCTCCTCCCGGAACTCGGCCTCGGCCTCCCCGTGGCGGCTCATCCGGGCGAGGAGATCCCCGCGCAGCAGGTGGAGACCGGCGGGCGGAAGGCCGTGGCCCGGGATGCCGCCCGCCTTCGCGGCCAGGTCCAGCGCCCCGGGGAGGTCGTTCCTCCTCGCCGCGATCCGCGCCAGGACGAGGTATCCCCGGTTCCGGTTGACGGGCGCCCCGAGGGAAACGCGGGCGGCCGCCTCGGCCCCCTTCAGGTCTCCCCGGGCGAGGAGGGCCCGCGCCAGGATCTCGTCGGCGGCCGGGTCGCCCATCTTCCGGGCCAGCTCGGCGTGGCGGACCGCCTCGTCCGTGCGCCCAGTCTCCAGGCAGCGGTTCGCGACCAGCCGGAGGTAGTGGGTGGAGCCAGGCGGCGCCAGCTCGACGGTCTTCTTCAGCGCGGCCAGCGACTCGTCCCCCCGGCCGAGCCGAGCGAGGGCCAGCGAGCGGAGCTCCCAGATGTCGAGCATCCGCGGATTCTCCGCGAGGAGCCGATCGGTCGCCGCGACCGCTTTCTCGGGGCGCCCCTCCATGAAGTGCGCGAGCGCGTCCTTCATCGCCTGGACCGTTGCGACGTGGTCCTTCGGGTCGTCCAGGGGGCCGTCGCCCGCGGTCGCCCCGGAGCTGAGGTATCCGAGCGAGGCGAGCTGCCGGGCCGCCTCGGGGTCGACGGCCGCGGGAGCCCGGAACGAGGTCCGGAGCTTCTCCATCTCGATCCGCATGGCGCGGAAGGGCCCGGGCCTGCCTTCGATCACGTTGCTCGCCTCGAGCGGGTCGGACGCGAGGTCGAAGAACTCGGGCTTCGGCCCCTCGATGTAGTGCCAGCGCCCGTCGAGAAGCGACCGGAGCTCGCTCCAGCCGAAGTGGATCCGGGGGAAGAAGCTCTCCGCAAAGACCCGCCGCCCGCCGGTCACCCGTCCGGCGGCGACGTCGAGCAGCGAGACCGTTCCGGGCGGGGGGACGAAGCCGGCCACCCCCGCGGCCCCAACGATCGTGGTGAAGACGTCGACCAGCTGGACCGGCGTCGCCACCGACGTGCCTCGCCCGGCCCCCCGCGGCAGCTTGACGAGGAGGGGGACCTGCAGCACCTCCCGGTAGAGGAAGACGCCGTGCTCGCTCTCCCCGTGCTCTCCGAGCCCCTCGCCGTGGTCGGAGAGGAAGACGATCAGCGCCTGGTCGTAGAGGCCCTTCTCCTTGAGCCGCTCCACGAAGGTGCCGACCACGGCGTCGGCGGTCGCGATCTCTCCGTCGTACGGGTCCTTGTACCGGGAGCGGAAGGGCTCCTTCGGCTCGTAGGGAGAGTGCGGCTCGTACAGGTGAAGGAAGGCGAAGAAGGGCGCCTTCCTTCCCTCCAGCCACGCGGCGAGCGAGGCTTCGGTCTCGCTCCCGGGGCGCTGGACGCGGTTCAGCGCCTGGTCGGCGCGCGTCGGCACCACGTCGTCGTCCCACAGGTCGAAGCCGCGCCCCACCCCGCTCGCTCCGTTCAGGACGACGCTCGAGACCGCCCCTCCGGTCGCGTAGCCCGCCTTCCGGAGAAGCTCCGCGAGCGTCGGGACCCCGGAGTCGACGGTGTAACCGAGGTTGTCGTGGACCCCGTGGCCGTCGGGAAGCAGGCCGGTGAAGACCGACACGTGGGCCGGCAGGGTCAGGGGGACGTGCGTGTAGGCCTTCTCGAAGAGGATCGAGTCGTTCCGGAGGGACGTCAGGGCGGGCGTCTCGACCCCCCCGTAGCCATAGAAGGGAAGGTGGTCGGACCGCAGGGTGTCGATCGAGACGAGGACGACGGGAGCTCCCGGGGAGGGGAGCGGGAAAGAGCCGTTTCCCTTCCGGCACGCTCCGGAAACGGCAGCGGCGAGGAGAGCGGCAAAGCCGGCCACGGCCAGCCGCGAAGGGGTCCGGAGCGTCATCGGCGCGGAGTCTAACGTGCCGACCTCCGGAGCTTGAGGGGGGCTCTTCAGAGCACAACGGGCGGACCGGCCCGGACTCGGCGGCCGGGGGCCTGGGATATAGTCCCCATGCTGTGCGCCGCCAGGCGCAAATCCAGCAGCCGGAGACCCCTGCCATGAAGAAACCCGACTGGAAACTGACCCTCGCCGGTCTGCTCGCGCTGGCCTGGCCGGCCCTGGGAGCCGATCTGGTGAAGCTCAAGGAATGGGACCGCTCCCCGGAGTTCGTCTACCTGGCGACGGACGCCGACAAGAAGGAGTGGAAGGCGGTCAAGACTGACGAGGAGGCCGAGAAGTTCGTCGCCCTTTTCTGGGCCCGGCGCGACCCGGACATCAAGACCCCGGCGAACGAGTTCAAGAGCCGGTTCGACGCGCTCGTCGCCAAGGCCGACGAGCTGTTCAAGCTCGGGAAGGTCCGTGGCGCCCTGACGGAGCGGGGCCGCGCTTTCATCCTCGTCGGACCCCCGAAGTCGGTCGGCAGCATGCCCGTGCAGACCGGCGGGGCTCCGGGACGCCCCGGCGGCAGTGCGTCCGGAACTCCCCTCTCGGACCAGCTGCAGATCGGTTCCGGAGGGCCCGGCTCCATGGTCTACCTGTGGGAGCTCAGCTACGAAGCCGACCAGCTCCCTGCGTGGACCGAGCTGAAGCTCCTGAAGCTCCGCTTCCGGGTCGAGCCGTCGACCTCGTCGGAGACGGCACAGGAGGCGAGCCAGCTCAAGAAGCTCTCCGCGAAGGCGGCCCAGGCCGCTCTCGCCAACCCGAACCTGACGGTCCTTCCCGTCTACAAGACGAAGGAGCAGGTCGACGCCGAGCTGAAGGCGGCGTCCGAGGCGGCGGCCGAGAAGGCCAGGGGGCCGGAGCTGAGCGCCGCGGCCAGGCAGACGCTCGAGGGAGTCCTCGCCAAGGAGGCCGGCGGGCCCGTCGCGCCGTTCGGGCTGGCGTACCGGGACGGCGCGACCCAGCTGATGGTCCAGGTCCACGCCGGCCCCGACGCGGTGAAGAATCCCGCCGACGTGAAGCTGGTCGTCCTCGTGAAGTCGAAGGACGGGAAGGACGCCGCGCGGCGGGAAGAGGCCGCGGGCCTCGGAAAGGCGAGGGACGAGTACTTCTGCGACCGGGTCCTGCCGGTCGTCCCGGGAGACTACGAGGTGGCGGCGGCCCTCCTCGACGGCGCGGGCGCGGTCCTCTCATCGGGTCACCGCCCGATCTCGATCCCGCCGCTCCCGTCCGAGCTCGGGGCCTCGGCGGTCCTGCTCTGCTACGCCGACGTCGAGCTGCCGGGCCTCAAGCCGGACGACCCCTTCGTCTTCGCGCAGCGGAAGTTCGTGAGCCGGGGCGACGCCAGGCTGGACAGCAAGAAGGACGGCCTCTCCTACGTCGTCCGGATCTACAACCCCGCGGTCGATCCGGTCACGCGCAAGACCGGACTCAAGAGGTCCATCCGGATCAAGCCGAAGAGCGGCGGGTCCGGAGTCGACGTCCCCCTGCCGGCCGAGGAGCCGTCGGTGGTCCCGGAGTCGAAGGAAGGGGCGGCCGCCTACATCGTCGACCTGGCCGGGAACATCGTGGACGCCAAGCTGGGCGAATACTTCCGCCCGGGCGATTACGAGCTGAGGATCAAGGTCACGGACGAGATCGCCAAGAAGGGCGTCGACCTGGTGGCGCCGTTCACGGTGGTCGGTCCTCCGCCCGCGGAGAAGCCTGCCCCCAAGAAGAAATAGGAGAGGGAATCGAGGGGATCCGGGGCGGCCCGGTTCCCCTCGAGGGCCGCCAGCGTCACCTCCACGATCGCCCTCCGGGCGCCCGCTTCCTCCCGCCCTACGGGAGCCCGAGGATCTCGAAGAGCTGGTCGGTGTCGTGGCGGATCTCCGAGAGGAGTCCGGTGTCGGAGGCCAGGGAGGCCGCCGATTCCACGAGCTCTGGGTCCTCGCTCTCCAGCTCGCAGCCGATCCCCTCGAGGGCGACCATCAGGCTGGCGGAGTAGACCAGCTTCACGAGGCCGGGGCTCTGGCCGGTCACGGTCCCGTTCGACCCGAGGAGCGCCGCGAGCTCCTCGGGAAGACCCCATCGCCTCGCGAGGAGGCTGCCGCAGAGCGAGCGGTACTCGCGGAGGACGCCGGCCCGGAACGCCCCTGGCTCGAAACCGACGGCGAGAAGGGCCTGGAGTAGCTCGTAGGCGGCCAGGGGCGCCAGAAGGCCTCCCGTGTACGCCGTCTCCTCGTCCTGTCCGAGACGGCGCGCCACCCGCGCCGAAGCGACGGCGGTGGAGATCGAGGAGGCGCGGATCACACGCTCGAGGGGGAGCGCCGGCGACGTCTGGGGCGCCTCCCGCCGGGAACTGAAGTCCAGGAAGGTCCGGAACGCCTCGGGGCCGACGGCGGAGGCGGCGGACCGCGGGGTGGCGATCGGCTCGGGGCCCGTCGAGAGCGTGTTCGCGAACGAGAGGATGTTCAGCGTCAGGAAGGGGTCGAGGGCAGAGATCTGGATCAGCTGCTCGTCCGAGGAGCCCTGCCTGAGGGCGCGGCGCAGGAGGACGGAGGTGTCGGCGTAGATCGGAGCGAACCGGAACGGCCCGGCCAGGCGTCGGCGGAACTCGGCCACGAAACCCTGGAACTCCGCGAAGATCTCCCGGAGCGCTCCGGGCGTCGACTCCGAGCCCGACGTCAGCTCCAGGATTGCCCAGAACGTGTCGGCTGCCGCCTCGGGGCCCAGCTGGTCCTGGGCGGAGGATTCCGCCCGGGGGTCCGCGGACCCGGGAGGGGAACCGGGCAGCTCGTCGGCGGTCTTCGCGCCGTGCAGAGCGAGGACCTGCCCCCGCAGCGAGAGCTGGATCTGGAGGATGTCCTCCGTGGAGATGCTCGGGTCGAACTCGAAGGTCGCTCCCTTGTCGCGGAAGGAGGCGAGCAGGATCTCGACCGCCAGTCCCTCCACCGCCCAGGCCAGGCGCTTCCTGGTCGCGAGGCCGCGGTCGAGGATGATGCGCGTCAGGTTCCGCCCGGACAGGAGGTTCTCGGCCAGTGACGTGTAGGCCTCCGCGGAGTTCAGGATGCGGTGCCGGACGAGGTGCGCCGCGAGCCGCTCCTCCGGCCGTGTCGAGGAGACGAAGACGATCTTCCCCTCCTTCAGGTCGATCGACCTCCGGATCGCACCGTGGCTGAGCGTGACGCGGCCGGACTGGCGGCTCACCTCGAGCCACTGGAGCAGGTCCGGAAGGGAGAAGGTGTCCAGGTCGCCTCGGAGGAACTTCTGCACGCCGGTCAAGTCTGACACGGCGCGGCGGAATTGCGTTCCGAAGTGGAAGTCCGGCGTGCGCGCCGGCCCCGTTCGGCTTAGCATTCGGTCCTGATGAGTCAATCCGACCGCCCTCGCGCCTCCGAGCCGCCCGTCGAAACGACTTCCTCCATCCCGCTCCGCGTTTCCTACGGACCGGGGGACGTGTCCCCGGGATGGACCCCCTCCGAACCCGGGAAATTCCCGTTCACGCGGGGAGTCCTCCCGTCCGGATACCGGAAGAAGCCCTGGACGATGAGGCAGTACGCCGGCTTCTCGACGGCGAAGGAGTCGAACCGCCGGTACCGGTTCCTCCTCGACCAGGGGCAGACCGGGCTTTCGGTGGCGTTCGACCTGCCGACCCAGATCGGATTCGATTCCGACGACAGGATCGCCCGCGGCGAGGTCGGCCGGGTCGGAGTGGCGATCGATTCCATCGAGGACATGGAAACCTTGCTCGACTCCCTGCCGCTCGAGAAGGTCTCGATCTCCATGACGATCAACGCGACCGCCTCGATTCTCCTCGCCCTCCTCCTCGCGGTGGCGAGGAGGCGCGGCGCCCCCTGGAACGCCCTGTCGGGGACGATCCAGAACGACATCCTGAAGGAATACGCGGCCCGCGGCACCTACGCCTTCCCGCCGAAGCCGTCGCTGCGCCTGATCACGGACATCTTCCGCTTCTGCGCGACCGAGGTCCCGCGGTGGAACACGATCTCGATCTCCGGCTACCACATCCGGGAGGCGGGCTCGACGGCCGTGCAGGAGGTCGCGTTCACGCTCGCGGACGGGATCGCGTACCTACAGGCGGCCGTCGACTCGGGGCTCGACGCCACGACGATCGCGCCGCGGCTCACCTTCTTCTTCAACGTCCACAACGACTTCCTCGAGGAGATCGCGAAGTTCCGCGCGGCCCGGACCCTCTGGGCCCGCCTCGTCAAGGAACGCTTCGGGATCGAGGACCCCCGGGCGCAGGCGCTCCGGTTCCACACCCAGACGGCCGGTTCGACCCTCACCGCCCAGCAGCCAGAAGTCAACGTGGTCCGGGTGGCCATCCAGGCTCTCGCGGCGGTGCTGGGAGGTACTCAGTCGCTCCACACCAACAGCAAGGACGAGGCGCTTTCGCTTCCGACGGAAGGCGCCGCCCTCCTGGCGCTCCGGACCCAGCAGGTGATCGCCTACGAGACCGGCGTGACCCGCGTCGCGGACCCTCTCGGGGGCTCCTGGGCCATCGAGGCCCTCACCGCGACGATCGTGGAGCGGGCCGGCGAGCTGATCGGGCGGATCGACGAGATGGGCGGCGCCCTCGCGGCCATCGAGGCTGGCTTCTACCAGCGCGAGATCCAGGACGCGGCTTACCGGGCCCAGAAGGCGATCGAGGACAAGACAGCCGTCGTGGTCGGCGTCAACGAGTTCGTCGCGAGGGAGGAAATCGCGATCCCGACCATGACGATCGACCCGTCGGTCGAGGCCGACCAGGTCGCCCGTCTCCAGGCGTTCCGGGCCAGGCGGAACGCCGCCTCGGTGGAGCGGCGCCGGAAGGACCTTGTCGAGGCCGCCCGCGACGGACGGAACCTGATGCCCCTCCTCGTCGACGCGGTCTCCGACGACGTCACACTCGGGGAGATCGTCTCCTCCCTCAAGACGGTGTTCGGCGAGCACCATGAGATCGCGTCCATCTGAATGGCTCGCGACCGGCTCTCCTCGTCGGGTGAACCCGTCTCGGTACGGGACGAGCCTGATTTCATGCCGTCTTCAAGCCCCCAGAAATGTCGAAAACCGCTCCTCGAGCGAGGGAAGGGCTGTGAATATCCCTCAAGTCCGCTTTCCGAGCGGGTTCGGCGGGCGACGGATTTTTGAAGCGCCGCGTAAGTGACTGCAATTCAAGGAACATCTCCCGAGTGCACTGAAACAAGGGCAAGACGGGGCCAAGAGCCTGTCTCCCTGGGTTTGGCACTCATTTGCACACCCAATATCACAGGGAAATGCACAGGTTTGCAGGATAACGAAACAACCCCGTGATTATCAGGAACTTGAAGATTCCGTGAAGGGGAGGTTGCCGTCCACTGAGGCGATCCGGGGCTCGAAACAGCGGCGGCAACGCGCCTCGTAAAGGCCGGTCGCGCCGACCACCACGCGCTCGTCGGAGGCGACCAGCCGCTGGGTCCGGCTCGCCGCGGCGCCGCACCTCATGCAGATCGCCCGCGTCTTGGTGACCTCCTCGGCGGCCGCCATCAGGGCGGGCATCGGGTCGAAGGGGCGGCCGAGGTAATCCTGGTCGAGGCCGGCCACGACGACCCGTTTCCCGAGGTCGGCGAGGCGGTTGACCACGTCGACGATCCCGGTGTCGAAGAACTGGGCCTCGTCGACCCCGATCACCTCGCTCCGCGCGTCGGTCAGGTCCAGGATCTCGGCGGAGCGCTCGACGGCGACGGCCAGGAGGCGGAGGCCCCCGTGCGAGACCACCTCCACGTCCGAGAAGCGGGTGTCGACCTTCGGCTTGAAGACCTGGACCCGCCGCCGCGCGATCTTAGCCCTCGTCAGCCGCCGGATCAGCTCCTCGGACTTCCCGGAGAACATCGACCCGCAGATCACCTCGATCGACCCGGTGCCCGGCGGCAGCGTCATCGTTTTCTCCTCGTCGCGCCGGGACCCGGCGCTCCGGTGCCGACCTTGGGACAGAGCCCGGCGAGACGGCATGACTCGCACCGGGGCTTGCGGGAGCTGCAGACTGCGCGGCCGTGGACGATGAGGGCGTGGCTGATCCAGACCCACCTGGTCCCGGGCACCAGGCGGTTCAGGTCGACCTCGACCTTCTCGGGGTCGGTGTGGGGCGACCAGCCGAGGCGCCGGGCCAGGCGGCCCACGTGCGTGTCGACGACGACGCCGGCCGGCCGCCCGAAGGCGTTTCCGAGGACGACGTTGGCGGTCTTCCGGCCGACTCCGGGAAGCGCGACCAGGGCGTCGATCGTTTCCGGGACCGCTCCGCCGTGGGAGCGGACGATCTCCCGGGCGGCGCCGAGGATCGACTTCGCCTTCGAGCGGAAGAACCCGGTGGAGCGGATCAGCTCCTCGATTCGCTCCTGAGAGGCGCCGGCCATGGAGCCGGCGTCGGGGAACTCGCGGAAGAGGGCCGGCGTGACCAGGTTCACCCTCGCGTCGGTGCATTGCGCGGAGAGGATCGTGGCGACGAGCAGCTCGAACGGGTCGGAGTGAGCGAGCGAGCACCCGGCGTCCCCGTAGTCGGCCGCGAGGAGGCGCAGGACGTCGGAAACCGGCGCCGGTCTCGATGCGGGAGTGGCTCGGCCGCGTGGCATGGGGGCCGAAGGATACCCGCGATCGGCCTCGTGGGCTTCGTCATTGATTCCGCGGTCGAGGGATGAAAAACTCCGCCCGCTTGATCAGAAAAAGTTCGACCCCACTCCGGGTATCTCTCGGTCGTGTGTCCATCGGAGCGCTGGCTGCGGTCGGCTCGGTGATTCCGCTCGCCCGGGCCGCTGCAGCGGAACCGGTCCGCGTGACGGTCCTCGAGACGTCCGACGTCCACGGCCGTGTGCTTCCGTGGGACTACGCGAGGGCCAGGGCCGAGGACGTCGGGCTGGGGCGGATCGCCTCGCGGGTGGCGGCCATCCGGCAGGAGAACCCGAACGTGCTCCTCCTGGACGGGGGCGACACGATCCAGGGGACGCCGGTCGAGTACCTCCAGGCGCGGCGTCCCCCCGCCGGGCCCGACCCGATGGCCGCCGTGATGAGCGCGATGCGCTACGACGCGATGGCGGTCGGAAATCACGAGTTCAACTACGGGCTCGCCGTGCTCCGCAAGGCCGAGAAAGAGTCGGCGTTTCCCTGGCTCTCGGCCAACACGCGGAACGCGGCCGACGGGAAGGCGGCCTTCCAGGAGTTCCTGGTCCGCGAGGTCGGCGGCGCGCGGGCCTGCGTCCTCGGCCTGACGACCCCGAACATCCCGAACTGGGAGCCGGAGGCCAATCGCCCGGGTCTCGTCTGGGAGGACCCGGTCCAGACGGCCCGGAGGCTCGTGCCGATCCTCCGCGGCGAGAAGAAGTGCGATCTCCTCGTCGCCCTGTTCCACAGCGGCCTCGAGGTCGACCTCGCGAGCGGGCAGCCTGACGGAACCGACGCGGAGAACCGGGTCGTGGCTCTCGCGAAGGGGGTGCCGGGAATCGACCTGATCCTGACGGGGCACAGCCACCGGCGGATTCCCCTGACGCGGATCGAGGGGGTGCCGGTGATCCAGCCCGGACGGTACGGAGAGGTGCTGGCCCGAGTCGACGTCGTCCTCGACCGGAAGGACGGGCGCCTCGTCGTGACGTCGGTGACGGGGGACCTCGTCCCTAGCGACGCTTCGGTGCCGGTCGACCCCGGGATCGCGAAGCTGGCCGGGCCGTCTCACGAGCGGGCCGTGGCCTACATGGACGAGACGGTCGTCGAGGCGTCGGCGGCGTTCCCGGCCGAGCGGGCCCGCCTGGAGGACACGCCGCTCCTCGACCTGATCAACGAGACGCAGCGCGAGGCCTCCGGGGCGGACCTGTCCCTGACGTCGCTCCTTCCAGGAGGCCGCTACCCGGGTCTCCCGGCCGGAGCCGTGCGAGTGAGGGACCTTTACGGGCTCTACCCCTACGAGAACCAGCTGGTGGTGGTCGAGGTGGACGGCGCGAGGCTGAAGGGGATCCTGGAGCGGACCGCCGAGTTCTTCGGCGCGGCCACCTGGGACGCCGAGGCCCGCCGCCTCGTCCTGACCCAGAACGAGAAGATGGTCCCCTACAACTTCGACGCGCTGCAAGGGGCTTCCTACCGGATCGACCCGACCGCTCCTCCGGGGTCGCGGATCAAGGACCTCACGTTCAAGGGCCGCCCCGTCCGGCCCGACGACCGGTTCACGCTCGCCGTGAACGCCTACCGGGCGCAGGGCGCCGGGGGGTACACGGCGCTGAAGGGTTCGAAGGTCCTCCGGGTCTACCCCACCGAGATCCGCGAGATCCTGATCGAACGGCTGCGCGAAAAAAAGAGGATCGACCCGGTCGTGGACCGGAACTGGGTCGTGGCCCCCGACGACGTGTGGGCGCCCGAGACACCTCGGCGCTAGGACATCCTCCCCATCCAGGCGGTCCCGCCGGGGACCCGCCCTTCGACCTTCGACGCAGGAGAGTGCATGAGACGTCAGTGGTTTCGTTCCCCCGGGGCGACGTTCGTCGCGCTGGCGGTATTCCTCGCGGTGGCGGCGCCGGCCGGCGCGCAGGTCAACACGACGACGGCGGAGATCGCCGGCACCGTCCGGGACGAGGGGGGGGGCGGCCTTCCCGGCGTCACCGTCGAGGGCACCAACACCGAGACCGGCTTCCGCCGCTTCGCCATCACCGACACGAACGGCAGGTACGTCCTGACGCTCCTCCCTCCCGGCAAGTACTCGGTGACGGCCCTGATGCAGGGCCTCCAGAGCGTCAGGCGCGAAGGCCTGACGCTGGCTCTCGGCTCCAGCTCGCGCGTGGACTTCACGCTGAGGGTCGCCGCGGTCAGCCAATCGGTGACGGTCACGGGCGAGGTCCCCGTCATCGAGGAGACGAAGACCGAGGTCTCCTCGACGGTCAACGAGAACTCCATCAAGAACCTCCCGCTCCAGACGCGGAACTTCACCGACCTCGTCGTCCTCACGCCCGGCGCCACGAGCGACGATTCGGGCCGGGTCCACCTGAGCGGCCAGCGCGGGATCGGGAACTCCTTCAACGTCGACGGCGCCGACTCGAACTCCTCCTTCTTCGGCGAGCAGCGGGGTGGCACCCGCCCGCCGTTCACCTTCTCGCAGGGCGCCATCCAGGAGTTCCAGGTCATCACCTCCTCCTACAACGCGCAGTACGGGAACGCGACGGGCGGGATCATCAACGCGATCACGAAGTCGGGAACGAACCAGTTCCACGCCGAGGTCTTCGGGTTCTACCGATCGAAGGCCCTCTCCCAGCCCGACGCGAACGGCTTCATCGGCGACGGCTTCGAGCAGAAGCAGTTCGGCGGCTTCGTCGGCGGCCCGATCGTCAAGGACCGGCTCTTCTTCTTCGGCGGCTACGACGGGCAGAGGCTCGACGACCCGTTCCAGGCCGGATACGTCGGGATGGGGACCTCCGCGGACCCGCTCCTCGACCCGAAGAACCTGGCCGCGCTGACCAAGTGGGGGATCAACCCGGCCACGGAGTGGGGGACGGTCAACCAGACGAACAACGTCGATTCCCCGTTCTTCAAGCTCTCGTGGAACGCCTCGGACAGCGTCACGGTGTCGCTGCGGGACAACTACAACAAGCAGCAGGGCGACAACCTGACGAACGGCCGCACCTTCCCGGACGACGGGCTCTCCAACAACGGCCAGGAGTCGAACTTCTTCAACTCCCTGGTGGGGAACTTGAACTGGGTCGTGTCGCCGGCCGTCTTCAACGAGCTCATCGCGCAGGCCGCGACGGAGCATCGCCCCCGCAACGCGAACTCCCAGACCCTCCCCGAGACCGTGATCGCCAACTTCGGGCGTTTCGGGCAGAACAACTTTCTCCCGAACAACCTCGACGAGACCCGGCTCCAGTTCACCGACAACGTCAGCTTCTTCTCTGGAAACAACACGGTGAAGGCGGGCGTGGACTACGCCCACGTCAAGTACTCTGACGAGTTCTACCGGTACCGGTTAGGCGTCTACAACTTCGCGAGCATCACGGACTTCGTGAACGGGTCGGCCCGGTCGTTCCGGCAGGACTTCTCGGCCTACGGCGGGCTGGTCGACTACACGAGCGACTTCCTCTCCGGATACGTCCAGGACGACTGGCGCCCCACGCCGCGCCTCACGGTGAACTTCGGGCTCCGCTACGACTACCAGCGACAGCCGGACTCGGTGGACAAGAACCCGCTCTACCCGGCGGTCGAGACGATCCCCTCCGACTCGAACAACTGGGGCCCGCGGCTGGGGTTCGCGTGGGACCCGGCCGGAACCGGCAAGAGCGTCGTCCGGGGCGGCATCGGCGTCTTCTACGTCTACTCGCCGTCGCTGCTGACCGCCAACGCCCTCCTGAACAACGGCGTCCGGGTGCTCGACTACAACATCACCTGCTCCGGTACGAGCCCCTGCCCGCTCTACCCGAACCTCTGGGTGGGCCCGCCGACCTCCGGCGCCACGAAGCCGGGCCTCTTCGTCTACGACCAGGGCTTCCAGAACACGAGCACCACGCGGGTCTCGCTCGGCTACGAGCAGGAAGTGGTGCGGGACCTCTCGGTGGAGGCCGACCTGATCTACGCCCGGACGAAGAACCTCGAACGGGTCCGCGACGCGAACCTGACGTTGGTCGGACTGACGCCGGACGGGCGGCCCAGGTACACCACCACACCGCGGCCGAACGCCAGCTTCGGCGCCATCCAGACCTTCATGTCGGACGGCGACGGCGAGTACAAGGGGGTTCTCGTCTCGATCCGGAAGCGCCTGTCCAACGGGCTCCAGTTCGCCGCGTCGTACGCCTACGGGGACTCCCGCGACAACCAGTCGAACGAACGGAGCGTCTCCATCGGCACGAACTCGCCCGAGGACGCGAACAACCTGAATGCGGACTACGGCCCGTCCGACTTCGACATCCGTCACACGATCGTCGTCTCCGGCGTCTTCGACCTCCCGTGGGGCCTGACCTTCGCCCCGCTCTACCGGTGGCGGACCGGTGCGCCGTGGACCCCCGGGAACAGCGTCGATGTGAACGGCGACGGCGTCTTCAACGACCGGGCGAACGACCTGGTGAACTGCGACGCGAACGGCGCGTGCGACCTCGGCCCCAATCACGCCTCGCGCAACAGCATGCGCCAGCCAGTCTCCCAGCAGCTCGACGTGACTCTCTCGAAGGACTTCTCGAACGTCCTCGCCTCGGGGGTCGGGGCGACGATCTACGTCCAGGTGTTCAACCTGGCCCACTCGTCCAACCGGTACGTCTCGAACGCGAACTGGAACGAGGTCATCTCCGCGGGCGTCGTCAACGGCGTCCAGAAGTACAAGGCGAACCCGACGTTCAACGTCCCGGACCGGGTCGGGACGGCCCGTCAGTTCCAGCTGGGCGTCCGGATCAGCATGTAGGGGTGGAGGCGCGAAGCGATGCGCTTCGCGCCTCCACCGAGGGCGGCCAACTTGAATCAGGGGAACCCGGCGCCGCCGGTGGATGCGCTTCGCGCCTCCACCGAGGGCGGCCAACTTGAATCAGGGGAACCCGGCGCCGCCGGTGTTCCCCTGCGCGCCTTCGTCGCTACCCCTCCGGAGACGAGAGAACGGAGCCCCGCGACCTGGCGGCGGTTCGCCGCCTCTCCCGTCACGCCTCTCCCCGTTCAGTCGTTCGGCGCGCCGCGGCGGATCCAGTCGACGACCAGGGAGAGCTGGGCGGACGTCACCGTCGTGCCGCCCGGGGGCATCCGCGAACCGAGGATGGCCGGGTCGCCGCGGAGCTTCACGACGAGGTACGAGTCGTTCGGAAGCCCGGGAAAGACCCGAAGCAGGGAGGTCTCCACGGAGACGACGTCCACGAGGCTCCGGTAGGCCTTGCCCGCCTCGAGCACCATCCCGAGCTGGGGGGCGGACCCCGCGTGGCAGCCCGAGAGGGCGCACGACGGCGTGAAGACCTCGCGCTGGACGCGGGTGAAGGTAGCCGTGGGATCGGGCGGCGTCGAAGGGCCGACGGCGGTCCCCTGGTCCGCGTTGCGGCACGCCGCCACCGTGAGCAGGAGCACCAACGCCGCGCCCCCCGAGAGTCGACGCCGGCCTTCCCTGGAGCTATCCCCTCTCAGCGAAGCCCTCCTTCCCGGCCCGCGGCCGTCCCCCCCCCCGGCCGCGCCTCCGGAACGAGGGAGGGCCGGCTTCACTTCGTGGTGATCGCCGGGAGAATCGCGTCGGTGTCCCCGGTCTTCCGGTCCTGACGGAGCAGCGTGGCGAAGACGGAGGCCGTCCCGGAGGGGACGACGTCGAGCCGTCCCATGTCGGTGCCGTAGCCCGCGATCGAGTACCAGGGGGTCGCGACGTACCGGACTTCCTTGGCGGCGAGCGCGTAGTCGCGGGTCCCGGCGGACTTGCCGTCGGATCCCGTCAGGTTGACGGTGACGGTCGTCGCGATGTCGGAGATGTTCGCGAGCAGGAGGTCGGTCTGGATGACGTTGTAGCCGTTATCGGTGGCGGAGAGGAAGACCCCCCGAGACCCGCCCGGGACCGCCGCGGTCGAGAGCTTGCCGGCGAGCCCGTAGCCGAAGGTCCCCCCGGAGGGGTCGGTGCCGTAGACCCGTGCAAAGACGGAGACCGGCTGGTCGGAGATGACGTCGAGAGCTCCGGTCGCGGCGGTCAGGCCGAGGAGCGACCCGAGGGGGTCGGTCAGGCTGACGACCTTGCCGGCCGGGACGGCGACGCTGGCCGAGGGGAGAGCCCCGCCGGGAGAGGCGGAGCGGAAGAGGAGTCGGACCGTCGCGGCGACCGAACCGGGGTTGTACAGCTGCACGTCGGTCCGGGAGGCGCTCCCGAGCGGGCCGCCGCCGCGGAAGACCGCGGGGAGCCACTGGAGGGTGACCGCCTCGCTCGCCTTCGCCAGCTCCAGCCCGATCGGGTCGGACGTCACCGGGTCGATGGAGGTCCCGAAAGGAATGGCGGTTCCCGAGGTGACGCTGACGACGAAGCGGGCGGACGGGACCGGGGCGATCCCGAACGACGCGAAGAGGGGGGAGTACTGGGTGTGGGTCCCTCCCGGCCAGCTGAAATCTCGGCTGGCCAGGGTTGCCCCGTTCCCGTCGACGATCGAGACCGTCCCCTGGGCGGCATCGACGGTCACGAACCCGGCGTTCGTCCTCTGGGCGGTATCGGGAGGGGTGAAGAGGGAACCGCTGTCGCCCGCCTGCACCGCTCCCGCGTCCTTGAAGGGGTTCATCGCGAACCCGTACGTTCCGCCGTCCGTCCGCTCCTTGTAGACCCGGGCCCAGCCGAACAGGTCGGCCGTGTTGCCCAGGTCCGTCTTCAGGCGGAGGGCGCCGAACGAGTCCGGGCCCTGCATTTCGTTGCTGATCGGGTCGGCCTGCACGAGGAGCTGCCCCACGCCGATGGTCCGCGCGGCGTTCGGCAGGTAGCCCGCGATCCAGCCGTTCGGAATCAGCTGCTCGGCGATCGTGATCGGGCTGGTGGCTCCCGTCGAGTCCGGCGTGCCCTTGTTCCAGGCGACCAGCTGGGTTTTCCACCTCGACGTCGCGCCGCCGATCGAGGCGGCGGACGGGAAGTAGAGGTCGTTCGCCGACGACGGGATCGGCGGGAACAGCGTCCCGATGTACCCCTTCGTGCCGAAGACGATCCGGTTGTTCGCGGCGTCGATCGCCAGCCCCCAGTTGGAGCCGACGCCGACCAGGTACTCCGCGAGGCCGGCGCTCTGGGCCCCGGTCGAGATGGCGGGCGGCGGGACGGCGATGGCGTCAGTCGTGGGGACGATGTTCGCCGTGACGGCGGGTGTGGAGGTCCTGACGACTGGTGGATCGAGCGTCAGGTCGGGGTCCACGGGGACCAGGATCTGGGTGCTGCTCGGGGAGGCGCCGTTCGGGTCCAAG
The DNA here is from genome assembly GCA_903845115.1 of uncultured Acidobacteriota bacterium. Classification (GTDB taxonomy): domain Bacteria; phylum Acidobacteriota; class Thermoanaerobaculia; order UBA5066; family UBA5066; genus CAIMWE01. The sequence goes on from CAIMWE010000082.1 coordinate 97,379, forward strand.
AAGCCGATGATGCCGTACCCCTGGTCCGAGTAGAGGATCCGCTCCTTGTAGTTGACCATGTCGTACGGGAGCGAGCCCACCGTCAGGGTGTAGACCCGGATCTCGCTCGTCGCCGGGTCGAAGCGGGCGAGCTGGCCCGTCGAATAGACGGAGATCCAGAGGGCGCCGTCGAAGCCCAGGATGATCTTCGACGGGTAGGACAGGGTGTCGGGGAGAAGCCATCGGCGGGCCGTCGTCCCGTCCTCGCTGAAGTGGACGAGGTACCCGCCGAGGAAGTCGCACGTCCAGAGGGTGTTCTTGTCGTCCAGGTAGGGGTACGAGAGCGTGTAGAGGCTGGCGGACTGGTAATAGGTGATCGTCCCGGCGTCCGGGTCGAACAGGGCCAGCGGGCCCCCCGTCTCGGGGACCCAAAACTTGTTGTCCTTCCGGCGGACCATCGAGGTCTGTCGGCGGGAGTAGTCGGCCCACTCGGTGAGGGTGCCGGTGGAGGGGTCGAACTTGGCGAAGTTCGGGTTCCCCAGCTCGGACACCCAGAAGGTCCCGTCCGGATTGGGGAGGAGGAAGCTGGGTCCCGTGCCCGTGGGCAGCGTCCAGCGCGTGGAGGTGAGCCCGTCCGCCGAGAGCTCGAGAATGACGTTTTCAAGGGCGGAGGCGGTCCAGATCGAGCCGTCCGGGCCGAGGGTGACGTTCGCCGCGTCGTAGTCGCCACCGTTCGGGATCGCGTAGAGGGAGCTGGCGGCCGACATCGTCAGGTTCGTGAACTGGCCGTTCGCGGCGCCGGCGCCCAGGAAGAAGAGGGTCGCCGCGATCGCCCGGAGCGCTCGGAAGGCAGGGAAGGACGTCCGTCGACTTGGTTGGAGGAAGTGTGCCACGGGCGCATTGTATCGGTCCGGCCGCCGGACCTCCCGCGCCCCGTCCCGGACCCCCGTTTGACGCGGGTTTCCGTTTCGGCTTAGCATCTCCCTGTCAAGGGGCGGCGGTCGCCGGCGAGTGACGCCGGTGAAGCCCGAAGGATTCGAAGCCCGCGGCGGAGCTTGACGCCGGAAGGGCTCGCGACAAGGGGTTCCAGCAAGTTGGAACCGGCCGCCTCTCGAAGTTCACGGCGACCTCGGGCTCGGGCAGATGACAGCGGTTTGTGCCGCAACCCGAACACGACCGGAAGCAGCGCACGAGGACCCGTCCTTTCGAGGACCGGTTCTCTCGGAGGATAGGTTTGGACGAGACGACACGCGAAGACGGGCACATCTCCCAGGCGAACGACGAGCCGGACGAGTCCGTCGAGACGACGGAAGCCGAGGGCGATGACGTCGAGGAAACGGACGGCACTTCCGAGCCGGGCGAGGCGGGGGAGCCGGGGGAGGGCCTCGCGGCGGAGGGCGAACGGGGCGCTGTCCGCCGGCGGCGGCGCCGCCGCCGCCGCCGCGGCCGTTCCCGTCCGGGAGGAGTCGAGGACGGCTCCCCCGACCAGGTCCCTGCCCGGCTCGAGGCCGGCGACGGTGCCGTGGCCGTTCGCGAGCGGCGGGAAGCGCCGCCGGCCCAGAAGGTCGCCGTCTCCGGGCTCGTGAAGCTCTACGGGGACCACTCCGGGGTCCTCGTCTCCCCCGAGACCTACTTCTCCGAGAAGGGGGATCCGTTCCTGCCGAAACACCTCGTCGAAGCCGAGGACCTAGAGGACGGACTCCTGATCTCGGCCGAAGCGTCGCCCCGCAGCGGGAAGGGCCCTCTGGTCCAGAAGATCCTCACCGTGGAAGAAATGGAGCCGTCGACGTACCGGTCCAAGTACATCCAGTTCCACAAGGGGATCTCCGTCGACCCGGACCGCCGGCTCAGGATGGAGACCGCCGCGGACGAGCTCTCTGGCCGCGTCCTGGACCTGGTGGTGCCGCTCGGCCGCGGCCAGCGCTGCCTGATCGTGGCGCCCCCCAAGGCCGGGAAGACGATGCTCCTCAAGCTGATGGCGAACGCGATCGCCAAGAACGACCCGGACGTCAAGATCTTCATGCTCCTCGTCGACGAGCGTCCCGAGGAGGTCACCGACATGCAGCGGTCGATCAGCGGCGAGGTGATCGCGTCGCCGACGGACATGAACGCCTCGCACCACATCGCCGTGGCCGAGGCGACGTTCGAGCGGGCGAAACGGCTCGTCGAGATCGGCCACGACGTCGTCATCTTCCTGGACTCGATCACCCGCATGAGCCGGGCGTACAACAACGAGCAGCGGGGCAGCGGGAGGATCCTCTCGGGCGGAATCGACGCCCGGACGATGGAGAAGCCCCGCCGATTCTTCGGCGGAGCCCGGAACCACGAGGACGGCGGCTCCCTGACCATCATCGCCACGTGCCTCGTCGACACCGGCTCCCGGATGGACGACGTCATCTTCGAGGAGTTCAAGGGAACCGGGAACTGCGAGATCATCCTCGACCGCGGCCTGTTCGAGCGGCGGATCTTCCCCTGCATCAACATCCCGGCTTCCGGGACCCGGAAGGAAGAGAAGCTCTACGGCACCGACGAGCTGCCCAAGATCCACAAGCTTCGCCGCGCTCTCTCGTCGGTCAAGCCCATGGACGCGATGGAGCTCCTCCTGACGAAGATCACCCGGACGAAGACGAACGCCGAATTCCTCAAGTCGATCCTGTAGCGACGACGCTTCGCGCCTCGCCGAGGGCGGCCATCATTGTTCGGGAGAACCCGCCGGGTTCTCCCGCGCGCCGTTGGCGCTCCCTCTCCTCTCCGGCGGAGAAGCTCCCCCCCCTGCCCCGGTGAGGCGGCCCGCAGCCGCGGGCGACCGAGCGGCGCGGAACCTGACGCCGACCAGACGAAACGGGGTCGAGCTCAGCGCTCGATCTCTGGCTCGGGCAGGAAGAAGTCGGTCATCCGCCTCATCACGGCGCGCGACTCCTCGATGTGGAGGAACCGCGAGAGCTCGGGGAAGGTGATCATCTCGCAGCCGGCGATGCCGGCCGCGATCGTCTGGGCGGTCTGGAGCCTGCCGGGCAGATCCCGGCCCCCGACGATGACGGCCGTCCGGGCCTCGATGGCGCCGAGGCGCTCCGCCTGGGCCGGGCCGGTCCTGGGTGGGCGGATGAACCGGTCGACCCCGGCCCTCGAGCGCCGGAAGATCTCCGTCAGGCGCTCCTGCATCCCTTCCCGCGCTCTCGCCACGTCGAAGACGGGCGACGCCAGCCACTTGCCGAGGGCGCCGAAGACGGGATCGGCATGGATCGCGGCGACGAGCTGGGGCTGGGCGGCGAACTCCTTCAGCCAGGGGTCGAACCCGTCCAGCGAGGGGGCGAGGAGGGCCATCGAGCGGGTCCTCTCGGGGCGAGTCAGGGCGAACTCGATCGCGACCTCGGCTCCTTCGTCGTGGGCCACGAGGTGAGTGGCGTCGATGCCGAACCAGTCGAGGAGCGCGGTGAGGTCGGCCACCTCGTCGGCGAGCGAGACGGGGCCGGGGGGGCCTTCCGACCGGCCGCAGAGTCTCCGGTCGATGCGGATCGCCCGGAAGCCGGAGCCCAGCCCGGTCGCCGGGGCTTCCATCAGGTCGGCGTTCCCGAGGAACCCGTGCAGGAGGACGATCGGGTCGCCGTCCCCGCCGACTTCGTAGTAGAGGCGTTGTCCGTTCACTCCGGAATAGGGCATCGGTCCCTCCTACAGGCCGGCGGTCGTCGCTCCTGGCCGGCCAATCATACGGGCCGCCGGCCCGCGCGGCGGTGCCCGGAACGGCGCCGGACGGGACGGACGTCCTCGGGCATCTCGGGGTCCGGCGGGAGCTGCGTCCCAGGGGCGCAGGCTTCCACCGGAGCGAGACCGAAGGCTTCCCGGATCCAGAAGGTGAAGCCCGGCTCGGCCGTTCGCGGCCGTCCCGGCGGCTCGAGGACGGGGACCGGCCCGGTAGGCGGCGAGAAGGGCTCGAACGGGGCCGTGGGCGGAGCGGGGAGCTGCTCCAGGCGCGGAGCGGGCGCCTCTGCCGCCGCGATGACGGCCGGCGGCGGGACCGGCGGCGAAGGGGCCGGCGGAATCGGTGGAGGCTCCGCCAGCCTGACCGCGGGAACAGGCTCGGGCACGGCCGCAGCTGCCGGGGCTGCAGGTACAGCTGCCGGTAACGGTGCAGGTGCAGGTGCAGGCGCCGGTGGCGGTGCAGGTGTGAGTGCCGGGCGCGCCGCGACGGGCGGGGCGGACTTCCCTCGCTGCGGCACCAGCGGGAGATAGAGCGAGTCGTCGGCGAAAGCGACCGGGATCTTCTGCCCGATCAGCTTCTGGATCGCGTCGAGGGAGAAGACGTAGTCGTCGCAGGCGAGCGAGATCGCCTTCCCCGAGGCGCCCGCGCGGGCGGTCCGCCCGATCCGGTGGACGTAGTCCTCCGGGTCCTGGGGCAAGTCGACGTTGATGACGTGGGTGACGCCGTCGATGTGGAGGCCGCGGGAGGCGACGTCGGTGGCGACGAGGAGAGGGAGCCTCCCGGCCTTGAAGTCGGCGATGATCTTCAGCCGCTTGGCCTGCGGGAGGTCGCCGGAGATCACCCCGATGTTGTGGCCGTGCCGCTGCAGGACGTTGACCAGGCGCTCCGCGAACCGCTTCGTGTTCACGAAGAGCATGATCCGGCCCTCGCCCTCGCGGGCCAGGATCCCGAGGAGGAGCGACAGCTTCTCCCGCGTCGCCACGTGGTAGATCTCCTGCGTGACGCGGTCGGCGGTCAGCTGCTCGGGGCGGATCTCGATCTTCTGGGCGTCGTTCAGGTGCTCCCACGAGAGCTCCATGACCCTGGGCGAGAGCGTGGCCGAGAAGAGCATCGAGTGACGCTGGCGCGGCGGCGGGCACTGCCGGAGGATCCGCCGGAGGTCCACGATGAAGCCCATGTCGAACAGCCGGTCGGCCTCGTCGATCACCAGTGATTCGACCCCGCGGAACGAGGTCGCCCCCTGCTGCTCGTAGTCCAGGAGGCGCCCGGGGGTGCCGATCAGGAGGTCGCACCCGGCCCGGAGCTGGTCGCGCTGCTTGCCGTAGTCGATCCCGCCGTAGACGGTCGCGATGCGCGCGTTCACGAAGTGCCCGAGGGCCCTCGCGTCGTCCTGGATCTGGACCGCCAGCTCGCGGGTCGGCGCGACGATCAGGGCACGCGGCGCCCCGGGCGGACGGTCCGTCCAGGGGGACGGGGAGCAGAGGCGCGTCAGGATCGAGATCAGGTAGGCGGCGGTCTTCCCCGTCCCGGTCTGCGCCTGGCCCGCCACGTCCCTCCCGTCGAGGAGGAGCGGAAGCGTCGCGGCCTGCACCGGCGTCGCCCGGACGAAGCCGCACGCCGCGATCCCGGCGCGGACAGCGTGCGGGAGGTCGAGGTCGGAGAAGAAGAGGTCCGAGAGGTGGTCGGCTGGTTCCGTGGGCGGTGAGGTCATCCACCCCGATTGTAGCGGGATATACTCCGCCGCCCGTGGGCCTTCTCGACACGACCAAGCGAGTGTTCCTGGGCGAGAGCCGGGATCCACTGGATCCGCACGTCTTCCACCAGCTCTCCCTGGCCGCCTTCCTCGCCTGGGTGGGCCTCGGAGCGGACGGCCTGTCGTCGTCCTGCTACGGCCCCGAGGAGCTGTTCGTGGCGCTGGGACCGCACCGCCACCTGGCGGTCTACCTCGCCGCTGCCACGGCCCTGACGATCATCGTCATCTCGGCCTCGTACTCGCAGATCATCGAGCTCTTCCCGACGGGGGGAGGCGGCTACCTCGTCGCGACCCGGCTCCTCGGGTCCGGGGCGGGCCTCGTCTCCGGGTCGGCGCTGGTCGTGGACTACGCGATGACGATCGCCATGCAGGTGGCCGCGAGCGTCGCCGCGCTCTCCTCGCTCACCGCCGCAGGGGTTCCGCAGCACGTCCAGCTCGTCTACTCCCTCATTCTGGTCGGCGTCCTCATCTTCCTCAACGTCCGGGGCGTGAAGGAGTCGGTCCAGTTCCTCCTGCCGATCTTCGTGCTGTTCCTGGTCACCCACGTCCTGATGATCGGGTACGGGATCGGGAAGCACTTTGGCGCCATGCCGCTGCTGATGGCGGACACGGTCAAGGACACGAAGCTGACGGTCGGTCAGATCGGCCTCTTCGGGACCATCGCGCTGATGCTGAAGGCGTTCTCGATGGGAGGGGGCACCTACACCGGCCTCGAGGCCGTCTCGAACGGCCTCCAGATCCTCCGCGAGCCGCGCGTCAAGACGGGCCGGCGGACGATGACGCTGATGGCCGTCTCCCTGTCCATCACGGCGGGCGGGCTGATCCTCTGCTACCTCCTGGCGGGAGTCTTCCGGGTGCCGGGACTGACGCTGAACGCCGTCCTCGTCAAGAAGCTGTCGGGAGAGGCGTTCGGTGCGGGGGCGTTATCGTCGTCCTTCGTCTGGATGACTCTCGTCGCGGAAGGGGCGCTCCTCTTCGTCGGGGCGCAGGCCGGGTTCCTCGACGGTCCCCGCGTCTTGTCGAACATGGCGATCGACTCCTGGATCCCCCACCGGTTCAGCCTCCTCTCCGAGCGTCTGGTCACCCAGAACGGCGTCCTCGTGATGGGCCTGGCGGCGGTCGGCATCCTCGTCTACACCGGCGGATCGATCGACGTGATCGTCGTCATGTACTCGATCAACGTCTTTCTCACGTTCACCCTCTCGCAGCTCGGCATGTGCGTCCACTGGTGGCAGGAGCGCCACGCTGAGCCGTCGTGGCTGAAGCGGTTCGCCATCAACGGGATCGGCCTCTCCGCCACCGCGACGATCCTCGTCATCACCGTCGTGATGAAGTTCCGGGAGGGGGGCTGGGTCACCGTCCTCATCACGAGCTCCCTCGTCGGCATCTGCGTCGTCACCCGCAAGCACTACCGCTCGATCGGTCTCCTGATGAAGCGGGCGGACGACGTCCTGACGACGCTCCCCAGGATCTCCGTCCGCCTGAGCGACACGGCCTCCGTCCCCAAGGTGGAGCCGGTCAGCCGGAGCACGCCGACGGCGGTGTTCCTCGTCTCGGGCTTCAACGGCCTGGGGATCCACTCGCTGCTGCAGGTCCAGAAGTACTTTCCGAGGTACTTCAAGAACGCGGTCTTCCTCTCGGTCGGCGTCGTCGACTCGGCGAAGTTCAAGGGAACCGACGAGGTGGAGAACCTGAAGCGCGAGACCGAGAGCGACCTGAACAAGTACGTCGAGTACGCCCGGATGCTCGGGATGCACGCCGAGCACCACATGGCGATCGGGACCGACCTCCTCGACGAGATCGTGGAGCTGTGCCGGCTGGTGAAGACGCGATACGACCGCCCTGTCTTCTTCGCCTCGAAGCTCATCTTCCCGCAAGAGAACCTCGCGAACCGCCTCCTCCACAACCAGACCCCCTTCGCGGTCCAGCGCCGCCTCCAGTTCGAGGGGATGCAGACGGTCATCCTCCCGATCCAGGTCAGCGTCTAGCCGGGCCGGCGGGGCCCGCCTCGCCGTCGTGGGGGCCCGTCGGCAGGGGCGCCGGCTCTCCTCGCCGGACGAGGGCGACTCCAGGGGGAGCGTCTGGGAGGCTGTGAAGAAATCTCGAAGAGGTCGCGCCCCTTCCGGATTCCTTCCCAGCGTCTGAGCTAAACTCCGCGCCGAAGAAACCGGCGTCCCCGCTGCTGTCGCACCGGCTCTGCGGCAGGTTGGTCATCCGGGCGCCGTCCATTCCGGAGGATTGGAGGAGAGATCCATGGCGGAACTGAAAGGTACGGCGGAACAGAACGGCGAGGGTCTGTCGCGGAGGAAGTGGATCGACGTCCTTCTCGGCTCCAGCGCCCTGGCGTGGCTCGCTGCGGTGGTCTTCCCGGTGCTGAAGTATCTGACGCCGCCGGTGGAAGAGGGCGGGGCCGGGAAGGCGACCCTCACGGACGCCCAGCGGGACGAGCTGAAGTCGAAAGGATTCCTGATCCTCCGGATCGGAACCGACCGCGTCCTCGCCATCAAGGACGGGGACGTGAAGGTGAAGGCTCTCTCCGCCAAGTGCACCCACGAGGGATGCACCGTCCAGTTCCAGGCGGCCGAGGGACTGATCTGGTGCGCGTGCCACAACGGCAAGTTCAACCTGGACGGCCGCGTCCTCTCGGGACCGCCGCCCCGCCCGCTCGCGGCCTTCGCGGTCGCAGGCGACCTGGCGAGCTCGGTCACGATCTCGAAACCGGGAGGTGCGGCGTGAGCGCGAACGGCGGCAAGCCTTCCGGCGGGTTCTTCGACTCGGGCGTGTGGAAGTTCCTGGACGAGCGGTTCCAGCTCGGGAACCTGGTCGACTTCCTCAGCCACAAGGAGATCCCGGTCAGCGCCCACTCCCAGATCTGGTACTACTTCGGCGGCGTCGCCCTCTTCTTCTTCACCGTCCAGATCGTCACCGGCATCCTCCTCCTGATGTACTACCAGGTCGGGGAGAACACGTCCTACGAGAGCATGAAGTACCTCGTCGGGCACGTGCCGTTCGGCTGGCTGATCCGGTCGATCCACTGCTGGTCGGCGCACCTGATGACGTTCTCCGTCATCATCCACCTCCTCAGCGTCCTCTTCACGAAGGCCTACCGGAAACCGCGCGAGATGACCTGGTACTCGGGGTTCGCCCTCCTCGGCATCGTCCTGGGCTTTGGATTTTCAGGCTACCTCCTCCCGTGGAACGAGCTGAGCTTCTTCGCGACGGCCGTCGGGACCGACTCCATGAAGTCGGTGCCGGCGATCGGACCGTGGCTCCTCAGGGTGATGCGGGGCGGCGACGAGGTGTCGGCCCAGACGCTCTACCGCTTCTTCGCGCTCCACGTCTGCATCCTCCCGCTGACGATCGCGGGCGTGATCGGGCTCCACCTCCTGCTGATCCAGCGCCAGGGGATGGCGAAGCCGCTCGCAACGCACGGCCTGGCGCCGCAGCGGGGCATGCCGTTCTTCCCGAACTTCGTCCTCCGCGACCTCCTCCTCTGGGTGATCTGCCTCGACGTCCTGGCCCTCCTGGCGGTCATGCTGCCGTACGGTCCCGGGATCCCGGGGATGGAGTGGGAGCTGGGGAGCAAGGCGAACCCGCTCAAGCCGGCCTACCCGGGGATCAAGCCCGAGTGGTACTTCCTCTGGATCTACCAGATGCTGAAGGAGTTCCCGGCGCACCTCTTCGGCATGGAAGGGCCGCAGGCCTGCCTCCTCCTGATCAACGTCATCGCCCTCGTCGCGGTCCTGATCCCGGCCCTCGACCGGAAGGCGGCGCGCGACGAGGAGAGTCCCGGCATCACCGACCTCGCGGTGGCCGGCATCCTCTTCGTCGTCCTCCTGACCCTGAAGGCGTGGGACCTCGGGGTCCACGTGCCCAAGGGGCAGGATCCTGCGGCGAACCCCGTCTTCGCGGCGACGATCGCCCGGACGGCCTCGGCGATCACGATCGCCCTGGGAGCGCTGATCAACGTCTACCGCTGGCGGCGGTTCCCGGGGACCACCTTCGTCTTCAGCTCCGCGATCTTCCTGCAGGCGGTCCTGCACGGTTTCGTCGGTGTCTCGTGGCTCCTCTCGACGGCGATCGCCGCTGCTGCCTGCGCCGCCTGGTTCGCCGTGAAGCGGTTCAGGGGAGGCGCCGCGCCGGCCGCAGTGGCGCTCCTCCTGGTCGTCCCGCCCGTCCTGACCTCGCGCGAGGCCCGCTCGGAGGAGAAACCGGCTGCCGCCGCCCCCGCCGGGGCGTCCCGGGCCGACACCGAGGGACACGTGCCCGACGCGAAGTGGCCGAAGGAGTTCCGGGAGCTCTTCGACGCGAAGGAAGCGGGGAAGCCGGTCCTCGGACCCAAGGAGCAGGAGCGGTTCCGCTCGCTGCCGGCGCACGCCCAGGAGCTGGCCTTCGAGTCGCTGAAGGCGGGAATCCTCTCCTCCGGCAAGCACCTCGGGGTCCTCCTGGCGCTCGATCTCGACAACAAGAAAATCGAGCTGATCCTCGGCGACAACTGCGTCGTCTGCCACACCAACCCTGACCTCCCCGACGAGATCCTCTTCGCCCCGCGCGGGAAGAAGGGCCCCTTCGCCCACCTCGACCTGACCGAGGTCGTCGCCGACGTCCACTTCCGGCGCGGCCTCCTCTGCTCCGGCTGCCACGGTGGCGCGCCGACGGACAAGGAGATGTCGGCCGAGATCGGGAAGCGCTGGCCGTCGTCGGAGGCGCGGAAGAAGGACCGTTCCTGGATCCCCGAGTTCTGTGCGCGCTGCCACGCCTCGAGCGAGATGATGCGGCAGTTCAACCCGAAGCTCCCGGTCGACCAGCTGGCGAAGTACAAGACCAGCAAGCACGGGCAGCTCCTCCTGGGGAAGAAGGACTCCAAGGCCGCGCAGTGCGTCAGCTGCCACGGGGTCCACGGCATCCGCGGGCCGGAGAGCCCGCTCTCCCTCGTGAATGCCGCGAACGTCCCGGCCACCTGCGGCCGGTGCCACGGCGACGCCGAGTACATGAAGGGGTACACGCTCGACGACGGGAAGACGCCGCTCCCGACGAACCAGCTCGCGCTTTACCGCCAGAGCGTCCACGGCAGGGCGCTCCTGGAGAAGCACGACGCGGGGGCGCCGGCCTGCAACGGCTGCCACGGCAACCACGCCGCCCTCCCTCCCGAGACGGCCGCCGTGTCGCAGGTCTGTCGGAACTGCCATGCGAACAACGCCACGATGTTCGACGGGAGCCCGCACAAGAAGGCGTTCGAGGCCCACGGATGGCCGGAGTGCGCCACCTGCCACAACACGCACGACATCAAGCCGGCCACCGACGAGATGATCTCCTCGGCGGCCAGCGGGCTCTGCGGGAGCTGCCACGCGAAGTACGGCAAGCCGGTCTGCAACGAGACCGCCGATTTCTTCAGGATGTCGATCACCAGGGTCAAGGAGAAGACGGCCAGTCTCGACGCCGACATCGAGCAACTCGGGGAACGGGGCTTCGACCTCGACGAGCTCCGTTTCCAGGAGGCGTCGGCCCGGGATAGCCTCCGCAAGACCCGGGGCGCGATCCACACCTTCGACCGGAGCGACTTCACCCAGAACCTCACCGCCACGTCGAAAGAGGTCGACGCGCTCTCGGCCACGATCGAGAAGCTGAAGGGGGAGTACCGGTACCGGAGGTCGGGCCTCCTCGGGGCCACCGTCCTGATCGTCCTCTTCGGCGTTCTCCTGGCGGCCAAGATCCGGCAGGTGGACCGGAAGACCGGGTACAAGTCCTGACGGCCGAAGGTCCGCGGCGAGCGGGTTTCCTTCCCTCCCCGTAGAATCGGGGGGATGAGACATTTTCTCCAAGGCGCGGTCGCTCCGCTGCCGCTCCTCGTTCTGCTGCTCGCCCCGGGCTCCGCGTTCGCGCAGACCGGGACCAAGGCCAGTCCGACGGCTCCGGCCGCCGCCGCCGGAATCTCGGCCTCGGCCGGGTCCACCACCCCCCCGCCCGGCGCCAAGCCGGCGGAGATCCAGGACGTCCGCGTCCTGTCCGGGAAGGAGGAGAGCGACCCGTACCAGTTCGAACGCCTCGGGGTCACCTTCGCCCAGAGCGGCGACCTCGGCAAGGCCCGCGACGCCTTCGAGAAGGCCTGGAAGCTGGGGGCTCTCCCGACCGCCCCGTTCAACCTCGCCTGCCTCGACGTCCGCCAGGGGAAGACCGAGTCGGCCTATAAGCAGCTGGACCGGGCCATCGCCGCCGGCTTCGACGACGAGAAGATGCTCCTGTCGGACAAGGACCTGGAGCCGATCAGGGGGAAGCCGAAATTCCAGGGCGTCGTTGCCGCCGCACGGAAGAACGCGGCCGCCGGCGACGCGGCCGTCGTGAAGGACGCGACGTTCCTGGCCCCAAACGGCGCCGCCACCGGGATCCTCCTGCTCTTCCACGACGCTTCCTCGGATCCGCTGGCCGTGGCGAGCCCCTTCCTCGCGCAGGCCCGGGAGAAGGGCCTCTTCGTCGCCGCCCCGCGGGGCCCCGCGAGGGCGGGGAAGAACCGGTTCGGGTGGGGCAGCCCGGAGCGCGCGACGGCCGCCGCCGGCGCGGCGATCCTCGAGGCCCGCAAGAGGGCGGGGAACCTCCCGATCCTGGCAGTCGGCGTGGGGCGCGGCGGCATGGTGGCGGGGTTCCTGGCGGCGACCCAGCCCGGGCTCCTGGCCGGAGCGGCCTCCATCGGGGGCCCGTTCGACCTCGCCTGGATCCGGTCGGAGACGTCCGTCGCCGCCATCAAGCAGACCCGCCTCTTCCTCGGGGTCTCACTCGGGGCGTCCCAGCAGGTCGTGGAAGCCTTCCGGCGGGGGCGGGAAGGCCTGAAGGCGGCCGGGGTCCAGGTCGGCTACCGGGAGTGGGTCGGGGACGGGCCCGGGCTGCCCAGGGACGTGAGGGGAGCGGTCGGCGAGGTCCTCGCCGCGCTGACCGGACGGTAGGCCGCCCGATGGCCGTCGATTTCTATCGGCACTCCCTGGGAGATGAGGAGAAGTCCGCGGTGGCCGCGGTCCTCGACTCGCTCTTCCTGACGACCGGACAGACGGTCTACGACTTCGAGAGGGCCTTCGAGCAGTTCCTCGGCGTCCCGGCGGTCGTCGCGACGGTCCACTGCACGGCCTCGCTCCACCTCGCGATGCTCGCCGCGGGAGTCGGGCCGGGCGACGAGGTGATCACGACGCCGATGACGTTCCTGTCGTCGGCGAACGCCGTGATCTATGCGGGCGGCACCCCGGTCTTCGTGGACGCCGAGCCGGACACGGCCAACATCGACGCGGCGCGCGTCGAGGCGGCGATCACTCCCCGGACGAAGGCGATCGTGGCAGTCGACCTCTACGGCCTTCCGGCAGACCTCGTCGCTCTCCGTTCGGTCGCGGACCGGCACGGGCTGGCCCTCGTCGAGGACGCCGCCCACTGCGTCGAGGGGCGGAGGGACTCCTACGGGCCGGGCCAGCTGGCCGACTTCGCCTGCTTCAGCTTCTATGCCACGAAGAACCTCACCTGCGGGGAGGGCGGGGCGATCTCGGCGCGCGACGCGGCGAGGAAGCCGCTCCTTCGTCAGCTGGGGTCGCACGGCATGTCCAGGAACGCGGCGGACCGCTACGCCGGGAAGTACGAGCACTGGGACATGGACCGTCTCGGCTGGAAGTACAACATGTCGAACGTCGTCGCCGCGCTGCTGGTCCCGCAGCTCCCGAAGCTGGGGGCTCGCCTGGCCCGCCGCGAGGAGATCTGCCGCCGGTACGAGGCCGCGTTCCGGGAGACGCCGGGCGTCTCGTTCCCCGTCGTCCCGGCCGGCGCCACCTCCGCCCGGCACCTCTTCACGGTCTGGGTCGAGCCGGAAAAGCGGGACGCGGTGCTCGCCGGGATCCAGTCGAGGGGAGTCGGCGTGGCGGTCAACTACCGGGCCGTCCACCTGACGAAGTTCTACCGGGAGCGGTTCGGCTTCTCTCGCGGGGATTTTCCGGCGGCCGAGCGGATCGGGGACTCGACGATCACGATCCCGCTCTGGCCCGCGATGACCGACGCCCAGGTCGACGAGGTGATCGCGGCGGTGAGAGCGGCGGTCGCGGCGGCCTGACGCTCTTCAGGGGCCGGTCGCCCAGGCGCGGACGATCCCCTTCATCGTCTCGACCCCCTCGTCGAACCAGTCGAGGCGGATCCTCTCGCTCAGGCCGTGGACGCCGGCCTGGTCGTAGTAGTTGACGCGAAACGGCGTGAGGCCGTAGGTGAGGATGCCGTGCACCCGGAGCACCCGGTTCTCCGAGAGGGCGGGGCCGACGTCGCTGACGATCGCGGCCGCGGGGAACCGGTCCGCGAGGACCCTCCGGATCACGCCGTAGAGGCCGGACCGGGGAGAGGCCGGTCCCGGCACCCCCTGGAAGACCACCTCGACCTTGACCGAGGGGTCGGCGATCGCGGAACGGACCCAGCCGAGGAGCTCCGCCGGGTCGGTCGACGGGAGGAACCGGATGTCCAGGTCGGCCCAGGCGGTCCGCGGACGGGCGTTCTGGGCGAGGCTGTCCGTCCCGATGCGGGTGACGGCGACGGTGTCGGTCAGCATCGCGAGGTCCCGCGGGCTCAGCTCGGCCCGGAGGCGTGCCGGGTCGGCCTCGGCGAGCCGCTTCACCTCCCCGGCGGAGGCGTGCCCCTTGCCGATCCCCTCGCGGTCGCGGATGGCGCGCTCGACTTCGGGCTCCAGGCGCAGGGGCCGGTCCTTTCCGGCGATCGCCGCGACGGCCCGGGCGATCCGGACGGAGGGCTGCCCGGGCCCCGGTATGGCGAGTGCCCGCCCGGTCCGGACGCCGACAGGCGAAGCCAGAGCGCCCCCTTCTGCTGGATCTCGATCCCGAAGAGGCGAGGTCGATCGACGATCGTCTCGACGAGTCCACCCTCTCCGATCGCGTCGGCGATGCCGGCGAACCACTGCGGGCGCTCCTTCAGGAGGAGAGCGACGCCGAGGGCCCCTCCCGTCTCCTCGTCCGGGGTGGCGAGGAAGACGAGGTCGGCTCTGAGACCTCCCGAGCGCCTCGCATCCAGGAACGCCTCGAGCTCGGCGATGCCGAGCCCCTTGTCGTCGATCGTCCCGCGTCCGACGAGGCGGCTCCCGTTCACGGCGCCGGCGAATGGGGGCTGGTCCCATCCGCGCGGCGGAGCGGGAAGGACGTCGATGTGGTGGTGGAGCAGGAGGCCGCCCTTCGAGCCGGTTCCCTTCAGCCTGGCGTAGAGGGACGCCCGGCCCGGACGGGCCTCGTGGATCTCCGAGGGGATTCCCGCCTCGTCGAGGAGGCGCTTCAGGTAGAGGGCCCCGGCCTTCTCGTTCCCGGGAGGGTTCGAGGTGTCGATCCGGACGTAGGCCTGGAGCCGGCGGGCCGCCGGCGAGAGGTCGGGCTCGCCCGGAGCCGCCGCTCCCGGCGCTCGGGCGAAGAGGAGGAGGGCGGCCAGGATCGGGACGGCCGGCGCTCGGCCTCCCCGTCCCGGTACAGCAGGGGGCCAAGTTCCTCGCCCCGCGGGATCAGAACGCCGAACCCCCTCGGGAAGGCGCTCCGGATCGAGAGGGTTCTCGGGTCGTCGGCCCAGACGCCGGAGGCGATCGGGCCCGCGGCCGTCTGGATCGAGCCTCCCGCCTTCGGGCCCGACTCGAGGAGGAGAGTCTCGCTCTCGCCGGATTCCCAGCGGCGGCCAAAGGCGGCGGTGAGGCCGGCAATCCCGGCCCCGAGGATGACGATGCGGCTCAGCCGGCGCCTTTCAGGGACCGCCGGACGAGGTCCGCGAGGCCCCGGATGAAGTCGGGGTGGTCGTTCAGGCCGTCCGCGGCGACGTAGTGGGGGATCCCGAGCGCCCTCGCCTGGTCGGCGAAGAGCATCCGGATCTCGTAGAGCGTCTCGACGTGGTCCGACACGAACGCGACGGGCACGACGAGGACCTGGCGTTCGCCGGCGGCGGCCAGCTCCTTCAGGACGTCGGGAGTCGAGGGGCCGAGCCACGGCATGTACCCGACCTTGGACTGGTAGGCGAGGCGCGACCGGTACCGGCGGCCGATCCGGGCGTCGATCGCCTTCACGGTGGCTTCGATGTGCGCCGGGTACGGGTCCTTCTTCTTCTCGACCGTCGAGAGCGGGAGCGAGTGGGCCGAGTAGAGGAGCAGGGTCTTCGCCGGGTCGGGGTCGGGGAGCTTGCGGGCGGCCTCCTCGATCCGGGCGGCGTGGGCGTCGAGGAAGCCCGGCTCGTCGTACCAGGCGTCCGGGGCGTCGAACCGGCGGGGGGACCATCCCATCCGCTCGAGGCCCGCCGCGGTCTGGGCGAACGCCCCCTTCGTCGTCGTGACGGAGTACTGCGGGTAGAGCGGGAGGACGACCAGGGACGAGACGCCGGCCGCGCGAAGCTCCTCGAGGGCCTCCTGGACGGAGGGCGCGCTGCACATCATCCCGATCCGGACGACGGGGGGCGCGGGGGAGTCCCCGGCCAGCGCCGCCTCCAGCAGCATCGCCTGCTTCTCGCTCCAGCACCGGATCGGCGACCACCCGATCTTCTCGTACGTCTCGGCCGACTTCGGGGCCCGGAGCGTCGAGATGAGCCAGGCGACGGCCAGCCGCGCCGGCTTCCAGGGGATCGAGATGATCTCCGGGTCGGCGAACAGCTGGTAGAGGAAGGGCTTCAGATCCTCGCGGCGCTGGGGGCCTCCCAGCTGGACGAGGAGGACGCCGAGGCGGCCGGGCATCACGGCGTCCGGGAGAAGGCTTCGTCCACGCCTTCCGTCGGCTTCATAGTGTTCGCGAAAATATCTTCGGGGCGTCGGGCGACTTCTTCTCGAGGTACGCGTCGAAGAGCATCGCGACGTTCCGGATGAAGATCCTCCCCAGGGTGGTCACCCGGATCTCGTCCTCCGACAGCGGCTCGACGAGGCCGTCCTCGACCATCGCCGGAAGCTTCTTCATCGCGTGGGCGAAGGTGGCGTCGAAGGAGGCCAGTCCGAACTCCGCTTCGATCTCCCGCTTCCGGATGACGCAATGGCAGAGGAGGCGGGTGATCACCTCGCGGCGCAGGTGGTCGTCCTGGGCGAGGCGGTGCCCCTTCACGGTCGACGGGAGGCCCGCGGCGCTGGCCGCCCTGTACGCCTCGTAGTCCTTCGTGTTCTGCGCGTAGACGTCGTCCACCTGGCTGATCGCCGAGATGCCGAGGCCGTACAGGTCGCACCCGGCGTGGGTCGTGTACCCCTGGAAGTTCCGGTACAGGGTCCGGTCGACCTGGGCCTTCACGATCTCGTCGTGCGGCAGGGCGAAGTGGTCCATCCCGATGTAGACGTAGCCGGCCGCCGTGAACTTCTCGATGCCCGAGACGAAGATCGCGAACTTCTCGGTCCCCTCGGGGAGGTGCGCCGCGAGCACCCGCTGGGGCCGCTTGAGCCACGGGACGTGCGCGTACGAGTACATCGCCACCCGGTCCGGGTGGAGCCCGAGGATCTGGTCGACGCTGTCCGAGAAGCCCTGCAGCTTCTGCCCCGGCAGGCCGTAGATCATGTCCAGGTTGACCGAGGAGTAGCCCTGCTTCCGGGCGGCGTCCACCAGCCCCTTCGTCAGTTCGTAGGGCTGGACCCGGTTGACCAGCTCCTGGACCTCCGGGTCGAAGTCCTGCACGCCCATCGACACCCGGTTGAAGCCGCGGCGCCTCAGGACCTCCAGGTGCTCCGGCCTGGTCACGCGCGGGTCCACCTCGACCGAGATCTCGGCGTTCGGTGCGGGGAGGAAGGCCTCCATGACGTGGGCCGCGAGGCGGTCGGCCTGGGCCGGCGTCAGGTACGTCGGCGTCCCGCCCCCCCAGTGGACCTGGAGGACGGGGCGGGAGCGGTCGATGCGGGAGGCCATCACGTCGATCTCGCGGTGGAGGTCGGCGAGGTACCCCTCGATCTCTGCCCGGTCCTCGCCCTTCCGGTCGGGCTTGGGGACCACCTTCATGAAGCAGCCGCAGAACCAGCACTGCTCGTCGCAGAACGGCAGGTGGAGGTAGAGCGACACGGGGCGCCCCTTGGCGTTCGCCCGGCGGCAGGCTTCCTCGTAGTCGGGCAGGCCGAAGGTGTCGGTCCACTCGGGGGCGGTCGGGTAGGAGGTGTAGCGGGGCCCCTGGACGTTGTACTTCGCCAGGAGCTCCGTCGTCATCGGCAACGTCTCGCCGCGTAGGCGAATGGGGATGGGAGGCATCGGGGCGGGAGGTTAACACCGGGAGCGGACGGGTGACGTACCCTTGGCCGCCCATGCTGCCCGCCCCTCCCCTCCTCGAGCTGCGCGACGCGGTCGTCGTCCGGGACGGCGTCGAGATCCTCCATGTCGAACGGCTGACGCTGGCCGAGGGGGAGCACCTGTCTGTCCTCGGCCCGAACGGGTCGGGAAAGTCGACGCTCGTCGGCCTCCTCACGCGCGACGTCCACCCGGTGGCCCGATTGGAAGGGCCGCCGGCCGTCCTCAGGGGGAAGGAACTCTGGGACCTTCTCGACGCCCGCGCGCTCTTCGGCGTCGTGACGAGCGCGTGGCAGGAGCTCTACTCGAGGCCCGTCTCCGTGCGGGACGCCGTTCTCTCCGGCTTCTTCGGTTCGGTCGGCCTCACGTCGTTCCAGCACGTCACGGAAACACTCCGGGCGGCGGCCGAGCGGGCCATGAGCGAGACCGGGATCGCCCACCTCGCGGACCGGACCATGGACACGCTCTCCACCGGCGAGGCGCGCCGGGCCCTCATCGCGCGGGCCCTCGTCCACGACCCGGCCGTCCTGGTCCTCGACGAGCCCTACGCCGGGCTCGACCCGACCGCGCGCCACCACGTCACCGGCGCGGTCCGGGACCTGGCCGCGAGCGGCCGTGGGCTGCTCCTCGTCACCCACCACATCGAGGACATCCCTCCGGAGGTGGATCGCGTCGTCATGCTCCGCTCGGGCCGCGTCTTCGCCGACGGCCCGAAAGCGGATCTCCTCACGAGCGCCAAGCTCTCGGAGCTCTTCGGGATCCCGGCCCACGTCGAGGAGCGAGGCGGCGTCTACCGCCTCTGGTAGCCAGCCAGCGGGAAGAGGCCAGGCCGGACGGGCTACGGCTTCCGGGCGGCGTTGACGAACGCGGCGACGTTCTCCGGAGGCGTGGGCGGGAGGACCCCGTGGCCCAGGTTGACGATGTGGCCTCCCGGGCCGGCGGCTTTCCGGACGGCGCGGACCGCGTTCGCCACCCCCTGCGGTGTCCCGAGGAGGACCCCCGGATCCACGTTCCCCTGCAGCGCCTTGCCGTTCGCACGCTCTCGCGCCTCGTCCAGGGGGAGCTTCCAGTCGATGGAGAGGACGTCGACCGGCATCCGGGCGAACGAGTCGATCAGGTGAGTGGAACCCGAGGCGAAGAGGATGACCGGGACTCCCGCGCGGTTCTTCAGGCGCGCGATGAGCCGCTCGGTGGCGGGCCGGGCGAAGCGGTCGTAGTCGGCCCGGGAGAGATCCCCGGCCCACGAGTCGAAGACCTGGACCACGTCGGCGCCCGCCTCGATCTGGGCGGAGAGGTAGTCCCCGCAGGCGTCGGCCAGCTTGGAGAGGAGCGCCTCCAGGACCTCCGGTTCGCGGTTCATGAGGGTCCGCGTCTCCACGAACGACTTCGAGCCCGCCCCTTCCACGATGTAGGTCGCCAGCGTCCAGGGGGCGCCGCAGAAGCCGATGACGGCGGCCTTGCCGTCCAGCTCCTTCTTCAGCGTCCGGAGGATGGCGGGGACGAAGGCGGTCTCGGCGGTCGGGTCGAAGCCGCGGAGCTTATCCACGGCCTCCATCGTCCGGACCGGCGTCGGCAGCTTGGGCCCTCCCTCGTCCAGCCGGATCTCGATCCCCATGGGCGGGAGCGGGATGAGGATGTCGGAGAAGAAGACCACCCCGTCCATGCCGAAGCGGCGAAAGGGCTGGAGGGAGACCTCGACGGCGGAGGGGACGTCGGCACAGAGCTCCAGGAACTTCAGCCGTTTCCGGATCTCGCGGTACTCGGGGAGGTAGCGGCCGGCCTGGCGCATGAGCCAGACCGGGGGGACGTCGGTGAGCTTGCCGAACGCGGCGTCCACGAACCGCTGGCGGGAAGGAAAAGCGTGCGAATCACCCATCGGGCGGGAGGTTAGCATCCGGCGGAGAGGCTCGCCGGTCAGACGCCGGCGGGTCGCCGCGGGGCGTTCACGGGCACGGAAGCGCCGGAGCGCTGGCGGGCGAATTCCTCCATCACCGTCCAGACGTTGGGGTGGAGCGCGACGATGGCGTCCAGGGTCCGGCGGTCGAGCTCCAGCAGCTCGGACGGAGTCGCCGCCGTCACGGTGGCGCTCCGGGGGTTCCCGGTCAGGACGGAGATCTCGCCGAAGAAGTCCCCCTCCCCCAGCTCGCGGACCTTGACGCTGCGGCCGGACCGGTCCCTCACGAAGGCCTTCACGCGGCCGGTAGAAACGACGAAGAGGCTCCCTCCGGTCTCCCCTTCGGTGACGATCACGTCGCCCGGCTCGAAGGACTGGAGGTTGAGCCCCCGGATGACCTCCACGAGCTCGTCCTGCGAGAACTCCCCGAAGAGAGGGGTGAGGACGACCGGGGCGCTGGCGGGACCAGCCGGTCCTCCCGGCGCGGGAGAGGCCGCGCCCGGCGTCACGATCGCGTAGGCGGTGGCCGGGAGCTCCGATTCGAGCTTCCCCGGGACCGGGGCGGGAGCCGGCGCCTCGTCCGCGGCGGCCTCGCCCTGCTGGACGGGAGGGGGCCTGAGGAGCTTGCGGAAGGAGTTGCTCATCTCGTCCTTGGCCCGCATCAGCGCCGCCAGCCTCTTCTCGACGTCCGGCCGGCCCGGGAGGACTCTCTGGCTCTTCTTCAGGAGGGCGATCCCCTTCGCCGCGAAGCCCTCGGACACCATCTCCTCGGCCAGGACGTCCAGGATTTTCGCCGATTCCTCCGCCTGCCCGGCGAGGGCGAGGACGTCCGCGAGCTGCGCCCGGCGGGCGAAGCTCCGGGGTTCGCTCTTCAGCTCCTTCTGGAGCAGGCGGATCGCGCCGGCGTAGTCCCGGCGGGCGATCCGGTCGGCGGTCTGGTCACCGCTTCCCCAGCCGCCTAGAAAACGTCCCAGCATCCTGGTGAAAAGGCTAGCACGTTAGTCAGCGCGGAATGTGGGGCGATGTCTCGGTCGAAGGATCGCCGCGGGTAGGGCGGAACGGCGCGTGGAAGAGCTGGGGCCAGCCGGCCACGGAGGACGGGGAGGCTTCCAGGGCGGCGGCGAACGAGTCGACCCAGGGCTCGACGCTCGCGGGGCGCCGCAGCGGGTCGTGCTCGAGCGCCGCGGCGAAGGCGGCGTCCGCGGCGCGGGAGATGCCCGGGAGGTGGTCGGAGAGCCGGGCGCGCTTCCCGTCGACGATGTCGTTCAGGACTTCGTACAGCTCGCGGGAGCGGATCATCCGCTTCCCCGTGACCGCCTCCCAGGCGACCGTCGCGAGCGAGTAGAGGTCGCTCCGCTCGTCCACCGGCTGCTCCTGGATCTGCTCCGGGGACATGTAGGCGGGGGTCCCGACGATCAGGCCGGCCCGGGTGAGCGGGTGAGAGGCCCGGAGGGGCTTGGCCAGCCCGAAGTCGAGGAGCTTGACGCGGGTCCCCTCTGCCTCCGCCACGAAGAAGAAGTTCCCGGGCTTGATGTCGCGGTGCAGGACGCCCGCCCGGTGCGCGGCGCCGAGGGCGGACCCGGCCTGCCGGAGAAGCCCGGCCACCTGGCGCGGCGTGCCGGGTCCGTGGGCCTTCAGGACGGCGTCGAGGTCTCGTCCGCGAAGAAGCTCCATCACCAGGTAGAGGGCGCCGTTCTGGAGGCCGCCGAAGTCGAACAGGGTGACCACCCCGGGATGGCTGATCCGTCCCAGCGCCTCGGCCTCCTGCTCGAACCGGCGCTGGAGGACCGGCTCGCCGAAGAGCTCGGGTCTGAGGATCTTCACCGCGACGGCGCGCGGCAGCCGCTCGTCCTCGGCCTCGAAGACGGTCGCCATCCCTCCCTCGCCGAGCACCCGGACGAGCCGGTACCGCCCGCCGATCAGGAGCGGGACGTTGCCGCGGCCGGCCAGGGGCTCCCCGTCGACGGGGCATCGCTCCAGCGCCTGGTCGTGGCAGAGGGCGCACGCCGGGCAGGTCGCCACGAGAGGCCGCAGGGGATCCGAGGTGGCCTGGAGGCGTTCCTGCGCCCTCTTGAGCGCGAGCTGCGTCTGGATCCTCGCGAGGACGACGGGGAAGTCGAACGGCTTGAGCAGGTAGTCGTTGGCCCCGAGGGCGAACGCCTCCACGATGGCCTCGGAGCTGTCCCGGGCGGTGGCCATCACCACCGGGAGCTCGGCGATGGACCACGTCTGCCGGATCGTCTGGAGCACGTCGAGGCCGGAGAGGCCGGGCATCATCACGTCGAGGACGACGAGGTCGAATCGACGCTCCTTCACCTTCCCGATCGCCTCGGCGCCGCCCGAGGCCTCTTCGATCGCGTACCCCCTCGTCGAGAGGCGCCGGGAGAGGAGGTCGCGGTTCGAGGCGTCGTCGTCGACGATCAGAAGGCGCGCCGCTCCCTCGCCGCTCACGGGAGGAGCTTGCGGATCTTGTCGAGGAGGCGGGGGAGCTCGACCGGCTTGGTGTCGTAGTCGTCGCACCCGGACGCGAGGCTCTTCTCCCGGTCGCCGGTCATCGCGTGGGCGGTGAGGGCGATGACCGGGATTCCGGAAGTGTCGCTGGACGCCTTGAGGCGGCGCGCGACCTCGTAGCCGTCGAGGACCGGGAGGCTCATGTCGAGGAGGACGAGATCGGGCCGGTCGGCCCGGGTCCGGTTCAACCCCTCTTCCCCGTCGACGGCGACCTCCACCTGGAATCCCTCGCGGCGCAAACGGCGAGACAGCATGTCCCGGTTCGGTTCGTTGTCCTCGACCAGCAGAATCGTCGCCACTTGCTGAATTTACCGTCCATTCGCGGAGCCCGGGCATTCTAGCCTGCGCCTCCCTATAATCCGCCCCGGTCCATGGCTCTCCTTCCCTCTTCCCTCGCCTCCGCCACCGCCCTCGGGTACGTCGCGCTGGTCTGCTACGCGATCTCGACGGGCTTCTACGGCGCGTACCTGCGGAAGCCGCGGCCGATCTTCGGCCGGGCGGCCACCGGGCTCGCCGCGGCCGGGGCGACGCTGAACCTCGTCGCGCTCTACGCCCGGTCGGCGGTCCTCCACTCCGTGCCGTACCGGGACCTCGTCGGGTCGATGGCGCTGCTCGGGTTCTTCCTGGCGGTGATCAGCCTCCTCCTCGAGATCCGCCACCGGGACCGCTCCCTGGGCCCCTACCTGATGCCGGTGGTCTTCCTGTTCCTGCTGGTGGCCCTCCGCGTCCCGGCCGCGAAGAGCCCTCCGGCGCCCGAGCTGAAAGGCGTGATCTTCGCCCTCCACGTCACGCTGAACATGCTCGCGTACGCGGCGCTCGCGGTGGCCTGCGCGCTCTCGGCGCTCTACCTCGTGGCCGGCCACGCCCTCAAGGGGGGGAAGAGCCTCACCACCGGCGGCGCGGCCTCCAGGCTGCCGTCGCTCCGGTACCTCGAGCGGGCGAACCGGACGTCGCTCGGGGTCGGCGTCCTCGCCTCGACCTGCGGCTTCCTGCTCGGCGTCTCGTGGGCCTGGAGGGTCTGGCGTCCCGACCACCCGTCGTGGGCCTTCGACCCGAAGATCATCAGCGTCGCCCTGATCCTCGCCTTCTACTGGGCGGTCCTGGTCCGGGCCCACCGCGGGGCCGCGCCGAGCACCACGGCGCGCCTCTCCGTCCTGGGGTTCGGGCTGGTGATCGTCTCGTACACCGCCATCAACCTCTTCGTCTCGAGGCTCCACACGTTCTACCGATGAGCTCGGCCCTCGTCTTCCTCGGCTGGAATCACCGGGCCACCCCGCTCGATCTGAGAGAGAGACTCGCTTTCTCGCCTGAGCGGGCCCGGGAGGCGCTGGAGGGCCTGTTCCGCGAGAAGGTCTTCTCCGAGGGAGTGATCATCTCGACCTGCAACCGGGCCGAGATCTACGGCGTGACGGAGCTCGAGGACGGCCTGACGCCGCTCTCTCGGTTCCTGGCCCGCTTCCACGGCGTGGAGGAATCGCTTCTCCTCTCCACGGCCCTCTCGGGGCGGGGGGAGGTCACGGTCCGCCACCTGTTCGAGGTGGCGTCGGGCCTCGACTCGATGGTCCTCGGCGAGGCCCAGATCCTCGGGCAGGTCCGGGAGGCGCACCGGCGTGCCACGGAGGCCCGCACCGCCCGGACCGTCACGAACCGTCTTTTCCAGGCGGCCCTCGAGTGCGGAAAGCGGGTCCGGACGGAGACGGAGCTCGGCTCCAAGCCGACGTCGGTGCCGGGGATCGCCCTCTCGCTGACGGGACGGATCTTCGAGTCGCTCGCCGGCTGCCGGGTCCTGCTCCTCGGGGCCGGCGAGACGGTCGAGCTGACCGCCAGCCTCCTGGTGGACGCGGGAGTGAGCGACCTCCTCTTCTGCAACCGCTCGCCGGAGAAGGCGGCCGCTCTCGCCGCCCAGGCGAACGGCCGGACGCTCCCCTGGGACGACCGGGTCAGCGCGTTCGCCCACGTCGACATCGTCCTCTCGGCCACCGGCTCGCAGGAACCGGTCGTCCGCGCCGAGGCCGTGAAGAAGCTCCTGGCTCACCATTCGCGCCGCGGTCCGCTCCTGGTCCTCGACCTGGCGGTCCCCCGGGACATCGAGCCCGAGGTCGGGGACCTCCCGGACGTCTACCGGTACGACCTCGACGCGCTCGGGGCCCTCGCGCGGAAGAACACGGCCGAACGGCAGGGCGAGGTGCCGAAGGCCCGCTCCATCGTGGACGAGTCGGTCCGGAAGTACGAGGAATGGCTCCTCGGGCTCTCCCACGTGGACGTCGTGAGGGGGCTGCGCGGGAAGCTGGAGGAGCTGCGCCTGGCGGAGCTGGAGCGGTATTCCTCGAAGCTCGGGAAGCTCGGCCCCGGCGACCGCGAGCTCGTCGAGCGGATCACGGAATCCCTGGTCGCCAAGATCCTCCACGGCCCGACGGTCGGGCTGAAGGAGGGAGATCCTTCCGAACGGCTGGAGCGGGCCGCCGCCGTCCGGTCCCTGTTCCGGCTCGACCGCCTCGATGGAGAGAAGAAATGACCGCTCAGATCCTGAGGATGGGGACCCGAGGGAGTGCGCTGGCCCGGGCGCAGTCCGGCGACGCCGCGGCGACGTTGACGAAAGCGACCGGCGTCCCCGTGGAGACGGTCCTCGTCCGGACCGAGGGAGACCAGCTCTCGACCGAGGGGCGGGCCCCCTCGGGAGGGGACACCGTCGGCGTCTTCACGCGGGCGCTGGACGAGGCCCTCCGGGGCGGGACGATCGACTTCGCCGTCCATTCGCTGAAGGACCTGCCGACCGAGACCGGCGAGGACCTGGTGCTGGCCGCCGTCCCCCTGCGGGCCGACTCCCGCGACGCCCTCGTCGTGGCGCGGCGCCACCACGGAGAAGGGATCTCGACCATCGCGGCCCTTCCCCGGGGCGCGGTCGTCGCCACGTCGAGTCCCCGCCGCGTCGCCCAGCTCCTCAACGTCCGTCCCGACCTCCGGACCGTCTCCCTGGCGGGCAACGTCGACACGCGGCTCCGGAAGCTGGAGGAAGGGGTGGCCGACGCCCTCCTCCTCGCCTGCGCGGGGCTCGACCGGCTCGGGCTCTCGGACAGGATCTCGCGGCGCCTCGAGCCCGACGAGCTCCTCTCGGCTCCGGGACAGGGAGCCCTGGCGATGGTCTGCCTGGGCCTGGACGAGCGGACCCGGGGTCTCCTCGCGACGCAGGACGACCTCCCGTCGCGAGCCTCGGCGGCGGCCGAACGGAGCTTCCTGAACGCCCTCCGGGGAGGGTGCCGCGCCCCGGTCGGCGCCTGGGCCGAGGTCGTCGGGGGACGTCTCCGTCTCCGCGGCTGCGTCCTCTCTCCGGACGGGAAGGAGCGGCTCGACGCCCGCGGCGAATCGCCGGTCGGCGAGGCCGAGGGGCTCGGGAAAGCGCTGGCCGAGGAGCTCCTCGCGAAGGGGGCCGGCCGCCTCGTCGCCGCGGCCCGCGACTGGGAGCGGTGAAGACGGCGAGGATCCTCCTCCTCCGGTCGGGGATCGAGGAAGGCGCCGAGGCGCCCGCCGAGGGGGTCGACGTTCTCCTGACCCACGAGGTGCTCCCCGCCCCGGAGGGGGTCGCCGCGGCCCTGACCTTCGAGCCGGCCGGCGCCGCGGTCGTCGTCACCTCCCGGAGCGCGGTCGTCGTCCTCGAGGCCGCCCGGCCCGGGTTCTTTGCCCGTTTCGAGCGAGCCTTCGCCGCAGGAATCGCGACGGGCCGGGCCCTCTCGTCCGCCGGTGCGGGGAGGGTCGAGGTGGGCGCCGAGCCGGGGGCGGCCGGAATCGTCCGGCTCCTGCGGGACGATTCCGGGCCGGTTCTCTGGCCCCGCGGCTCGGACGCCGATCCGGAACCGTTCGAGCCCCTCGCCGCGCGTTCCGTCCGCTGGTCGGCGCCGGTCGTCTACGAGAAGCGGCCCCTGGCCCGCCCGGACCCGCTCCTCGTGGAAGCGCTCCTGGACGGGCGGTACGCGGGGGTCGCGGTCGCGTCCCTGGCCGCCCTCGACGCCCTCCTCGCTTCCGTCCGGAGCGCGGGGCGTCCGCTGCCGCAAGTAAGATGGGGCGCGATCGGCCCGGGAACGGCCCGGGCGTTCGCCCAGAGAGACCTCCCCGTGCCGGTCGTCCCGTCCCGCGCCCGGCTCAACGACCTGATCGAAGCCGTCGCTTCGGAGGTGTCCGGCGCCGGGGCCGGCACTCCCCGAAAGGAGCCGTCATGAGCTTTCCCACCCACCGCTACCGCCGCCTCCGCCTGACCGACTCGCTCCGCGAGATGGTCCGCGAGACGACCCTCTCCCCGTCGGATTTCATCGCCCCGCTCTTCGTCGTCCCGGGCGCCGGAGTCCGCCAGGCCGTCCCGTCGATGCCCGGCGTCGACCGGACCTCCCCGGAGCTCGCGGGGAAGGACGCGAAGGTCCTCTTCGACCTGGGCGTGAAGTC
>CAIMWE010000083.1 GCA_903845115.1 uncultured Acidobacteriota bacterium
ACGCCGCCGACCCGGGCGAACTTCGCCCCGAAGACGTGGTCCCGCGGGATGCCGTACCCGTACTCCTCCTTGCACGCGATCGGGACGATGATCTCCTCCGGCGACGCCGACACGATGTAGACGTCGATGCCGGCGCCCATCAGGGCCTGATACAGGTTTCCCATGTCCGGGTAGATCCGCAGCCCCTGAAACGTCGTCGCCGAGACCCGGCCAGTGCGGCGCACGAGCGTCTCCGAGCCGGAGAGCCTGACTTTCCGGAGCTCGGCACCGAGGTTCTTCCGGAGGGACTTCTCCGACAGCTCCATCAGCTTTTCGCTGCTCGTCCCGCTCATCAGCTGGCCTTGCCACTGGTCGGCGCGGGAAGTGCCGACGGTCGCGTCGAGAGCGTCGAAGAAGACGAAGAGCTTGGCGGCGAAGTCCCTGAACTCCTCGGTGGCCCTGACCTCCTCGAGGCTCCGGGTCCCGCCGAGCCCCTTGTAGCTGGCGTGAAGGGACGCGTAGTCCTCCACCAGGTCCTCCACGAGGTCCTCGAAGACGATCGTCTTCCCGTCGTCGTTCGGGAGCTTCGACGGCCCGGACGGCACGTTCAGGCTAACGGCCCTGCGGAAGTCGGCGACCGAGAGGGAATAGGCGAGGTTGTCCGCCATGAAATAGGTCAGCGTCTCCTCGGCGTCGCCGAAGGCGCTCGTGTTGTCCCAGTCGCAGACGACGTAGGGCCGGTGCCTCCGGTCGTCCCCGGGGCCGCACCTGCCGCTCTCCGCGATCAGGCGGTCGAGCACGGCCTGGTTGCGCCCGGAGAGCCGTCCCCGTGCCAGCTCTCCGGCGGCGCCGGACTGACAGACGGCGAGGACAATCGCGGCCGAGACGAGTCGTGACGTTACCCTCTTCATGCTGCCTCCTTCGCCGTGGCCCCCCGGTCGAGCACCACGAGAATGCCGAACGGCCTATCCGCGACATTACGCTATCCGGGCCGCGGGGCCCCGGGGTTTCGGGAGCCCACGAGGCCGGAGCGCGAGGGCAATCGTCTGTCTTTCGGCGGTCGGTCAGCGACCGTGGGCGAGAGGCGGGACCTCATCGAAGAATGGACCTCCCCCTTCGCCGACGGCGACGGCGGGCGAGGTCTTCCTCGACATTCGCGGCGAGAAGTCCCTCGGCTCCCTGTGCCGTCCGATCCGGCGGCGCGGGACACGTGCCCCGCGAGCCGGTCCGGCCTGCGACGCTGGATGGACCGCCGGACGGTCCCTTCGAGCCGTCCTGCTCAGCGCGGCTTCGGGCCCGCGAACGAGTCGAGGAGGGCGGTGAAGGTCTTTCCGGCCTCCTCGTTCTCGAGGATGCCGACGTGGGACTCCTCGAACCCGTGGATTCGCGTGGCCGCCTGCTGGGCGCGCGGGTCGAGCTGGCTCCGGACCCGGACCACGCCGTCGCCCGCCGGGCTGGGCCCGTCCCCGCCCTTCTTTCCCCACCCGAAGAGGAGGTGGAACGGGAGGTTCGCCGGGAGCGGCGTCTGGTGGAGGCGGGCGATGAAGTCGCTCCCGGTCGCCACGTCTCGCCAGGAGGGGACCACCTCTGGCGCGGTCTTCACGCCGCTGGCGGCCGAGTCCATCCCCCCGTAGGGCGACGAGAACGAGACGTACCCCTTCAGGTATCCGGGCCGCCCCCCGGCGCAGACCTCGTTGAGCGCCCGCCTGGAGACGAGCCCTCCCATGCTGTGCGCGACCACGACGAGTTGCCTGACGTCGAACGCCGGATCGCCCCCGAGGATCCCGATGGCACGCGCCAGGAAGGCTCCGAGCTTGTCGAGCGGCATCCCCGACGGGTAGTAGAAGAACCAGGGCTGGAAGCGGGAGCGGTCCAGGCCGGAGGCCAGCCTCTTGAAGTCCCGCGGGGTGCCCGCGATGCCGTGGACGAAGAGGACGGTGACCTTGTCCCGATCGAAGGGCTCCAGCCCGAAGAAGAGCCCCTGTGTCGCGGCGAGGAGGCGGGTCGGGCGGTACATCCCCTCTTCGCCCCACTTCGGGTCGAACATCTCGTCGTCGAGCGAACCGACGATGTTCGACCGAGGAGTTCTCTTGACCCGGACCGGAACGGCCGTCTCCCGTGCCCCTCCGCTACCGGCGGTCAGCCCGGGGCCGTCCACGAGGAAGCCATCCGACGCCTTCGACAGGCCGACCTCTACCGGAGATTCCGGCGGAGTCCCCCCCGCGACTTCGCCCGTCTCGTACAGGCCGTTTCCGTCCCGGTCCGCGAACAGCAGGAGGTCGTAGCTGCCCGACGGGACGAGCAGGGTGTAGAAGCTCGACTCGGGCAGGATCTCTCGCGACGCCACCAGCTCCCGCTTCTCCCCTTCGCGGGCGATCGCGGCCACGAAGAGAGGGCTGGTCCAGCCGGCGGGGCGGGTCACCCGGCCGACGAGCTGGAAGCAATCCTCGGGAGCCGACTCGCGGGCGAGGCCGAGGGACGGATCGTGCTTCGCCTCCGACCGGAGCCTCTTCTTCTCGATCGTGAAGCCGAGGTAGCTGCAGCCCGAGGCTCCCAGGAGGAAGGCCAGCGCGACGGCCACCAGGGCCTGTCCGGAGGCTTTCGCACGGTTCGCCAGCACGGGCCTGGCTCGGATCGCGGTGACGGGGCTAGAAGACCTTCCAGTTGAGCCCGACCGTGCCCGTCCAGTAGTCGCCCTTGTAGCTCCCGGAGCTGGGCGGCGGGAGGTTCTGCGGATCGACGTTCAGGAAGACGTACCGGCCGTCGAGGTTCAGGACGAAGTGCTTGCCGAGGTTGAAATCGACGCCGGCGCCGGCGTGCGCCGCCCACTTGTTCTGCTTGACGGATGCGTTGATGTTTCCCGTGCCGTCCAGCGTCACCGCGTTGTAGGTGCCGCCGCCGAGTATGTGCAGGCCGAAGCCTGGCAGCTTCAGCAGGTAGAGGAGCACCGAGGCCTGGATCGGCGTGTTCTTGACGTCCACGCCGCCCAGGTCGGACACCTTGTACGAGTTCGTGTAGTACGAGCCGCGCAGCTCGGCCGCGAGGAGCCAGATCAGGTGGAGGCGGGCCTGAGCGCCGCCCACGAACACGCTGCTGTTGGTCGTGTTCTGGGTGCCGGCGATGCCCCCGTTGATGCCGAGGTCCAGGCTGAAGGCGTCGCCGGCCAGAGCCGGGGTGGAGGCGAGGACGCACGTGACGAGGGAACTGAACGCGAGTCGGACGAGGGTTTTCATCGAGGTTGCTCCTCCTTAAGGTCCACGCCCCGCAATTTTATGCACTCTCGTTGCGCCTGAGGGAAAAACCGGTGAGATGCGGTCCAGACTACTTTTCCTGCAGTCGCGGCGAGCGCACCCGGACAGGAGAGCGCCAAGAAGGTTGGCGACTTCCGTTCCGGGACGTGGGCCTCCAGGCGCCTCGGCGGCGTGGAGATCCGGGCTACGGTTTGCCGGGGGCGCCGCCGCCCGTGGGGAAGGACGGCAGGATGCTGTTCAGGGGCAGGGGAGGTTCGGGTTGCGGTGCGAAACGAGGCGTTGGAGTCTGGGGGGCCTCCTTCATCCCTCCGGAGACCTTCTCGAGCATCTCGTCTGCGAGCGCGCGCTCCGCAGGCACCAGTACCTTCCCCTCTCGTTCGGGCTCAGAATCGACCACGGCACTCTCCTTTCGTCGCAGCGGAAACGAGAACGTTCAAGCTCCCTGGCAAGCTACTCCACCACAATCTAGCTTCACGGTCGCGCGCTGGCAAGGGCGGTCCGACCGGTCCCGGTTCCGGCGGCGCAGATCTCCAGGGCCGCTCCTTTGCGTTCGTCGGTACCGTGGCGGATCCGGGTGCCCTCGACGATCGCGGCGTCGATCTCTTCGCGCTCGTAGAGGGCGCTGGCCAGGCTGGTCTGGGACACGTGGTGGTCGGGGGACTTGGCCGCCGTGTTCCGGAAGAGCGTGAGGTTGTCGCTCCAGACCATCGCCCGGCTCACGGTGCCCGCGGCGTGGAGCGCCACGAGGTCCCCGAGGAGGGCCGCCCGGGGGGCGCGTCCCGGGACCCGGGTGAGGAGCCGTGCGAGAAGGATCGCGAAGCCGAGAGAGGGGAGGTGGAGGTGACGCTCGGCGAAGGCGTTCTCGCCGAGGTGGAAGCCCCAGGGCCGGAGCCCGAACAGCTGGACCTCGAGCGCGTAGATCGCGTGCATCGTTGGACGGTAGAAATTCGAGACCCCGCTGCCGCTCTCGAAGCTCCAGACGCTACCGGCGAAGATCGCTCCGAGGTGGCGCAGGTCGCGAATCCACCGATTCCCGAGGATCTGCGCCATGTCGTCGTAGACGAACTGCGCGAAGAGGGCGGGAACGTGAACGGCGAACGCCACGCTCGCGGCGATCAGGCACTGCCGAAGCAGCGGACCGCCGACCGCCCGACGGCCGGTGAGCTCCGGACCTCGGGACATGCGGGCGAAGGGTCCAGGACCGACGAGGGGATCGATGCGGGAGATCGAACCCGGCGAGCGAAGCCGTCTTCGCCTGGAACCGCCAGGCGCCCGAACGATGGCGTACCCACTTCGGTCCCACCGCACTAGACTGCTCGGTGTGAGCACGAACACTTCGCCGATGACGGTCTCCGACTATCTCGTCCAGCGGCTCAGTGACGCGGGAATCGGCCACGCCTTCGGGGTCCCTGGCGACTACGCCCTCGACTTCCTCGACCGGCTCGTGGCGAGCCCCGTCCGGTGGGTGGGGACGTGCAACGAGCTGAATGCCGGGTACGCGGGCGACGCCTACGCACGGCTGAACGGAGCCGGAGCGGCCGTGGTCACCTACTGCGTCGGCGGCTTCAGCATCCTCAACGCCGTCGCGGGTGCGTTCGCCGAGCACGCGCCGCTCGTCGTGATCAGCGGCGCGCCGGCGACGGGGCGCCGCCAGGCGGGGGCGCTGGTCCATCACCTGGCGGGCGACTACCAGCTGCAGTTCGACATCTTCCGAAGGGTGACGGTCGACAGCGCTCTCCTCTCCGACCCGCTGACGGCGCCCGACGAGATCGACCGGGTCCTCCGCAGCGGCCTCTCGTGGAAGCGCCCGGTCTACCTGGAGCTTCCGATGGACGTGGCCCGGATGCCCTGCCGGGCCCCCGGACCCGTGACTTTC
>CAIMWE010000084.1 GCA_903845115.1 uncultured Acidobacteriota bacterium
AGGGCGTAAGGCGGCTGCGGGCGATTTCTGCGTTGCGCCTCCTCGGCGGAGAGCCAACTCCAGCCTGCGTCGGCGCGCCTTGAAAGCGCCTCGCAGGCGCCATGCGCGCACGTCACCGTATTTGTGGAGCGGGGTACTAAGGGACCGGCTCGTACTGGAACCGGACGGCCAGAGGCGCTTCCCCTGGCTCGACCCGGAGAGATGGAGAGGGGGGTCGGCCCTCTTCGTGACCGACGACAGCCGCCTCCGGGCCGGGGTCGCGCCGTTCGGGGCGATCCGCTTCCTCGGCTCCGAGAGCGTCCCCTTCCGCGGGGCGCTCCGCCGCGACCTGCTGTTCTTCCTGGGCGAGGGATACCTCCCCCCGGACCCGTCCCCGCGAAGGATCCCTTGATCCGGGGCCCGAGAGCGCGCCTCGGAGCGCGGTTGGCCGCCGACGCCGACGAGGCCGCCCTTCTCGGCGCGACGCTCCTGGCTCTCGCCGCGACCGCTTGCGGGATGCTCGTCCCCACCCTCGCGACGAACGACCCGAGCTTGTACGCCGGGATCGCCAAGACCATGGCGGCCAGCGGCGACTGGGTCCAGCTCACTTACAACGGCACGGACTGGCTGGACAAGCCGCATTTTCCCTTCTGGGCGGCCGCGCTCTCCTTCCGGCTCTTCGGAGCCGGCTCCGCCGCCTACATCCTCCCCGCCTTCCTCTTCCACGCCCTCGGCGCCCTCTACACGTACCGGCTGGCGCGGCTCTTCACGGGGCGAAAGGCGGCCCTCGCGGCCGCCCTGGTCTACGCGACGGCGCTGCACCTCCTCCTCTCGGCGTTCGACGTCCGCGCCGAGGCCTACCTGGTGGGACAGATCGTGCCGGCCTGCTACTACTGGCTCGTCTACGACCGGGAGGGTGGGCCGGGGCCGCTGCTCCTCGGAAGCCTCTTCACCGGCCTCGCGATGATGACGAAAGGGCCCTTCGTCGCCCTGACGATCTTCAGCGGGCTGGCAACCCTCTGGATCGCCCAGGGGAGAGGGGGGACGGTCTTCCGCCCCAAGTGGCTCCTGGCCTGGCTGGCGAGCCTGGCGGCGATCGTCCCAGAGCTCGTCTGCCTGTACCTCCAGTTCGACGCCCACCCGGAGAAGGTCGTCTTCGGGAGGACGAACGTCTCGGGCGTCGCCTGGTACTTTTGGGAAAGCCAGGTCGGCCGGTTCCTGAATACCGGGGCGATCAAGGGCCCCCGAGGCGGTCCCTTCTACTTCGTCCACACGGGACTCTGGTCGTTCCTCCCGTGGAGCGTCCTCTTCCTGGCGGCGCTCTACACGGGCGTGCGGAGCTTCCGGGAGATGCCGCGCGCCCGGCGCGAGGCGCTTTTCCTCCTTCACGGAAGCATCTGGCCGACGTTCCTTCTCTTCAGCGTCTCGCGGTTCCAGCTCGACCACTACGCCAACATCCTCCTGCCCTTCGCCGCGATCGTCTGCGCGCTCTTCCTGGAGGCCGAGGGGATCCTCCCGGACGGGGCGGGGGACGGCGAAACGAGCCGAGGACTCGCGGCGATCCAGCGATGGGCCGCCTTCACGATCGCCGCGGCCGGCGCGGCCATCGCCTTCGCGCTCGTCGATTCGCCGTGGGCCGTCGTCGGGGCCGCTCCGCTCGCGGTGGCCGCCGCCCTGACTTTCGCCGGGGGACGCCTCTCGATCCCGCGGCAGGTGCTCCTGGCGCCGGCCGCCGCGATCGTCTCCCTCTTCCTCGTCTTCCTGGTCCTGAGCTACCGCTTCGGGGCGAAGTACGACGCGGGCCGCGCCATCGCGTTGGCTCTCGAGCAGCGGCCGGGCCTCCCCGTCTACGTCCTCCGCCAGCCCGGGCTCGGCAACAGCCTCGGCTTCCACTCCACCAACCCGATCCGGTGCGTCGAGCAGCTGCCGGACAGGTTTCCCTTCTATGCGGTCGTCCAGAGCGATTCGGCGATTCCGTGGGCCGGGCACGACGTCCAGCGAATCGGCGCCTTTCTCCACGTCCCGCCGGCCTCGATCGTGAGATCTCTTCTCGACCCTGGCTTCCTCGCCCGCAGCGGCCGGCGATACGACCTGATCCGGGTGGACGGGCCGCAGCTCAGCGGCGGGCCTCGCGCCAGGTGAAGAGGCTCGTGGCGACGTAGTTCCAGACGGCGCCGACCGCGGCGCCGGCCACGCCCGCGGCCCACCACGTCGACCGTGCGTCGTAGAGCAGGCACGCGACGCCGACGTTGGCCACGGCGCCGACCGAGCAGAGGAGGCAGAAGGAGAGGAGTCCGCGGACGAAAGCGAGGCCCGAGCGCCTCCGGTCCCGGTACGTGAGGAGGTTGTTCAGGACGAAGTTCGACGTCATCGCGACGAGGACGGCCCCCTCCTGCGCGGTCCGGAACGGGAGGCGTGCGCGGTGGAAGAGACCCAGCGCCGCGAGGTGAACGAGGACGCCGGCCGAGCCGACGAGGCAGAAGAGGACGAAGCGGACGGGGAGCCAGCGGCCGACCAGCTTGTCGAGGACGAGGACGCCGAGCTGCCAGGCGACGAGGCTGTCGAGCTTGCTCGTCCCGCGCTCGCGAACGCCGAAGCGGCAAGGAACCTCGGCGACGGCCAGCGGTCCCGGCGACGAGGCCACGATGTCCAGGAGGACCTTGAAGCCTTCCCGGGAGAGCCGGCGGACGACCCGGTCGAGCGCCTCGCGGCGGATGACGAAGAAGCCGCTCAGCGGGTCCTCGAGCGGCACGCGGAGCACGGAGCGCGCGAGGGCGATCGCGAGGCGGCTGAGGACCCGGCGCCTCCCGTCCCAGCCCGCGGTGCTCCCCCCTTCGGCGTAGCGGCTCGCGACGACGAGGTCGAGCCCTTCCTCCTCGAGCCGCCTCAGCATCCGCGGGAGAGCGCTCTCGTCGTGCTGGAGGTCGGCGTCCATCACCGCGACGACGGGAGACGCAGAGGAGAGGGCGCCGTCGATGACGGCGCCGGCCAGCCCCCGGGAGCCGATCCGCTGGAGGACGCGGACCCGCGGGTCGCGCCGCGCGAGGGAGCGGACGGCGTCGGCGGTCCCGTCGGCGGAGTCGTCGTCGACGAAGACCACCTCCCAGCTCCAGCCCGCGAGCGCCCGCTCGAGGCCCTCGACGAGGGGAGCGACGTTCTCGCGCTCCATCAGGGTCGGGACGACGACGGTCACCGCGGCCGGGAGAAGCGGGTTCTCTCCGGCTCTCTGTCCTGTCACGATTCGAGGATACCAATCCGGGCCCGGCCGACCCCTCCGGCCCGGTGGGCCTCGCCCTCCACCTCCTCGTCCCCCTCTTCCTGCTGCACCTCGTCGTGACCGCCGGCGTGACGTACCTCTTCGGCCACGTCGACCTCCGACCGCACACGTTGACGGGCCTCCTCGCCTTTCCTCTCCTGCAGGGGGCAGCTCTCGCGAGTCTCCTTCCGTGGCCGGCTCCGGCCTCCCCGAACGCTCCGCCCTCGCGAGCTCGCCGGCTGGAGGTCGCCCTCTCCCTGCCCCCGCTGGTCCTCGTCGCCGCGGCCGGGATCCGGGAGCGCCGATAGCCGGCCGTCCGGCGCAGTTTGGACAGCCCCTGAGCCAGGACGGCCTCCGGGCCGCTATTTCTTCCTGGCCGCGGGCGGCGCCGCGGGAGCCGGCTCGGCCGGCTCGGCGGCACCGGCCCCCTTCGCCTCCGCCCCCTTGTGGGTCCGGCTGACGAGAAAGTCGACCATGTCGTTGATGTTCATGGTGTTGACGTTCGACGCCGGGACGAGGATGAACTTCTTCTGGGCGAGCTGCTTGGCGACCTGCATCTTGACGTAGGCGTCGCCCCCGAGCTTCCCGAGCGCCTCGGCTTCCTTCCTCACCCCTTCGGCGTCGGCCTGGGCCACCGCGATCGTCGCCTTGGCGAGGTTGATCTTCGTCTGGTAGTAGCCGTCGGCCTCGTTCTTCAGCCGTCCGGCCTCGCCGATGGCGTCCTCGAGCCGCTTGTTCCACTCGGCCCGCTTCCCCTCCAGCTCGCTCTGCTTCTGGACCGCCATGTTCTTCTGCTGCTCGACCAGCTTCTGGCGGTCGGCCTCGGCCTGCTTCTGCGCGTTGATGGCAGCCTGGTACTCCGGGTCGAACCGGTGCTGCTGCACCTGGAGGTTGTCGACGATGATCCCGTAGAGGCCGAGGTCCTTGGCCAGGAGCTCCTTCGCCGTCTGCGCCATCTTGTTCTTGATCGTCACCTGGTAGTACTGCTCGCTCGTGATCTCGTTGAAGATGTCCCGGATCACCGCGCGGGAGAGCGGCCGGACGATCCGCTCCTTGATCTCCGCCACCGACTGCCCGACGTGCTGGACGATGAATCCCGCCTGCTTGGGGTCGATCCGCCACATGACGTTGACGTCGATGTAGACGTTGTTCCCGTCCTTCGTCTTGAACGTGATGTCGTCCGGGACGGGGCGGTCCCCCTCGTTGGGGTTCGCCGTCATCATCAGGTTCTGCTGCGAGATCGGCAGCGTTCGCCACTGGTTGATGAAGGGGAGGAAGAAGTAGACGCTCCCGGGCTCGCAGACCTTCTGGTCCCCCCGGTGCTCGAACCAGGGGAGCGGGTTCGGCAGCAGGTTCGTCCGGACGCCGACCTCCGTGGACGACGTCGTCCCGCAGCCCCCCACCGGGAGGGCGAGCGCCACGACGAGGAGCACCCTGCCGGCGCGCCTCACTTCTTCACCCCCGACGCCGGAGCGGAAGGGGACGAGGGGGCCGTCCCGCCGGGACTGACCCCGATCACTGCCCAGGCGTTCCGGATGAAGCTGATGTACTGCTCCGGCGTCATCACGCCGCCGTCGATGTTGTCGAACATCTTCGCCGTCTCGAGAGCGACGACGTAGCGTCCGCCCGCCGAGGTCAGCGCGTCGGCCTTCAGCCTCTTGGCCTCCGCCCCCGCCACGTTGACCTCCTTGTCCCCCCTGGCCCGGACCTGCGA
The DNA here is from genome assembly GCA_903845115.1 of uncultured Acidobacteriota bacterium. Taxonomy (GTDB): domain Bacteria; phylum Acidobacteriota; class Thermoanaerobaculia; order UBA5066; family UBA5066; genus CAIMWE01. Next base: position 4,950 of record CAIMWE010000084.1, read on the forward strand.
GGAGTAGAGCTCCGCCTCGGCCTTGATCTTCGAGATCCTGGCGTTCATCTCCGACTCGGCGATCGTGATCCCGGCGTTCCCTTTCGACTCGATCTGCTGGAGCTTCGCCTTTTCCTCGTTGACGAGGCTCTCCTTCCGGTTCTTCTCGGCCATCTGGACGGCGACCTTCTTCTCCTGCAGCGCCTTCTCGTAGTTGTCGGCGTACCGGTAGTTCCTCACCACCAGCTTCTCCACCTTGAAGCCGCGCGCCGCGAACTGCTTCGAGAGCGAGTCCTGGGCGTCCGCGATGGCCGGGATCCTCACCGCCTCGTCGTAAAAGGCCTCCGCGTTGATCTTCCCGAGCGTCGAGAGGACGCCGTTCCGGAACGTGTTCACGACGAACGAGTCGACGTAGAGGGTCCCCCACCCGAAGTCCTTCGCGATCCGGACCGGGTCGACGATCGAGTAGGCGAGCGTGACGTCGGCGGCCACCGCGTAGCCGTCGGAGGTCTGGATGTTGAGGGCCTCCACGACGCGGTGGGTGTCCTTGCCGAGCACCTTGTCCCTCTTCGCGAAGTAGGTGTCCACCTGCCGCTTCGTGTCGTCGCCGTGGGCCTTCGCCCTCGCCTCGGCCTGGTCGAACGAGGCCTCGAGGATGTGGATCTCGCGAGGGAAGGTGTGCATGGTCGTCCCGATGCCGACGAAGTAGAGGCCGGGCCCGAAGGCCTTCTCGACGATGCCGGTCTTCAGGCCGAAGCGGCTCTGCTCGACCCCGAACTCGTTGGCGCCCACCTTCGCGGTGCAGCTCCCGTAGAACACGAGGAGGAGAACGACGACGCCCCCCACGATCACCGCCGACCGGCGGACGGACCCGACGAGCGCGGCGAGCGCCCCCGCTTTCCCTGCGATCTCGACCATCAGCTCGCTCCTTCCTTCGTGCCGCCCTGCGCAGCCGCCCCGCGGTTGGCCACCGAGCCGCGGCCCTCCGCGGCACTGACGTCCGTGGCCCCGCGGCCCGTCGCGATGCTCTCCGGCAAGAGGTCGGCTTCCTCCGCCGCGTTCAGGCTCCCGGACACCGCCGCGCTCTCCGTCCCCGCCGTCAGGTAGGCCGTGTCGATCCGCCCGATCTCCCGGTCCCCCCGGTCGACCAGCCCGTTGATCTCGCGCTCGAAACGGCGCATCGACAGGAACCGCCGGAGGTTCGGCACGAGGAGCCCCCCGACCATCATCGGAAAGATGAACTCCTTCGCCGAGATCGGGATGAACGGCGCCCAGACGACGAAAGCCCCGAGCGCGATCCCCGCGGCCCCCCAGGCGAGCCTCTCGGCCCAGTGGAAGGGTCCGGGAGCGAAATAGAAGTCGTTCCTCTCGCGCGCCGTGTACGGGAGCGCCAGCCGGAGGTACGCCGGGATCACCACGTTCCGGACGAGCTCGTCCACCTTCCGGAAGAGCTCCTCGTGGGCGTCGGCCGCGAGCAACGGCTCGGACTGCCGGACGACGTCCTTGAGACGCGCCCGTTCCGCCTCGTAGAGGTCGGTGAAGAAGCGGGCGGCCGCCTCTCCCCCCAGGGCCGCGACGCCGTCGGGAAGTCCGGGGCGGCAGTTCTCGAACTTCTGGAGGAGCGAGTCGAGAAACCCGTCGAACGCGGGCGGGGCCGGATCGTCGCCTCTCGCCAGGAGAGCCAGGATCCGGCCGAAGGTCGCTTTCATCGTTCCCCTTTGTACGGACGGAGCCGCCCGCGGGGTATTCGTCGTCCGGGAGCGGGTGGCCCGGACCGCGTGACGTCTCTCTTCCTGGGCTATTCCTGGGCTATTCCTGGGCTATCGGGTGGAACCGACCCGCCGGCGCCGGACCGCCGGACCGAGCGAGGATAGCGCCTTCCCCAGCCGGCGCGCGTCTCCGACGGCCACGACCACCGTCCGCGAGGGGTCGAGGTACCGGCGGGACGCCTCGAGGACCTCCGGCGCCGTCACTCGCCCGAACGCCGTCACCCCTTCCCCCAGACGCCCGGGGCCGAGACCGGAGAGCCAGAGCTCGCCCAGTTCCCGCGCGAGGCCCGCCGCCGTCTGCAGGGAGAGGAGCTCGAGCCCGGACTCCCGGCGGCGCGCGCGATCCAGCTCCTCGGCCGTGACCTCCTCGCTCCCCATCCTCTCCATCTCGCCGAAGATCTCCGCGAGGGCCGGTCCCGCCACCTCGGTCCGGACCGAGGCCCAGGAGCGGACGACCCCCCTGGCCGCCAGCCAGGTCGAGGCCGCCCCGGGCGAGTAGGTGTACCCCTTCGCCACCCTCAGGTTCTGGACCAGGCGCGAGGAGAACGCGCCACCGTAGACGGTGACGGCCAGGTCGAGGGGCCAGGCGTCCGCGTCTGTCCGGCGGGTCCCGACGTTCCCCACGACGAGGGTCGCCTGGACCGACCCGGGCCGGTCGACGATCACGACCGAGCGCCGCTCCGTCCCGGGCGCCTCCGGGGGGAGCTCGGGGGCGTCGCCCGCCCCTTCCCAGGTGGCGAACGGCTCCACCGCCCGCCGGACCGCCTCGGGACCGACCGCCCCGGCCACGACGAGGAGCGCCCTCTCGGGCCGCAGGCGGCGCCGGAGCTCGCCATCGAGCCGCTCCCGGGTGACCGAGCGGATGGTGGTGCGCGTCGGGGCGACGGTCGCGTAGGGATGCCGGCCGTAGACCGCCCGGGCAAAGGCTCGGCTCGCCAGGAACGACGGCTCGGACTCGTCCGTCTCGAGGTCCTCGAGGGCGAGCGCCTTCACCCGCCGGACCCCATCCGCCGGGAAGCCGGCGTTCCGGACGACGTCCGCCACGAGTCCGGCGAGGAGGGGCAGCGACGAGGAGAGACCGTGGGCGGAGACGGTCGTGGCGTCGGTCCCCGCGTCGGCCGTCAGGTCGCCGCCCGCGTCCTGGAGGAGGTCGAAGAGCTGGGTGGCGTTGCGGGTCGTCGTCCCCTCCTCGAGGGCGTCGGCAAGGAGCTCCGAGAAGCCGGGCATCGGTCCGTCGTCCGATCGGCCCCCCCGGATGACCAGCCGGAGCGTGACGAGAGGGAGGCCGGGGACGGTCACCGTCCGGACCTGGAGGCCGTTCGCGAGGGCGAACGCATCCACCTCCGGGACGACGAAGGGCCGGTCCGTCCGGAGCGCCGGGAGACCGGCCGCGGGCGTCACTTCGGCCCCTTCCCGGAACCGGAGCCGCGACGCCCCTTCGGGCCGTTCGCCCTCCGCTTCCCCGGGGGGACCTTCACGATGGCGGCCCTCGCGGACGGGCCCAGCCAGCGGCCGGCGGCCCGGGCGAGGTCCGCCGGCGTCACCCGGCCGACCCTCTCCGGGAACGCGAGGAGCGACGACGGGTCGCCGTCGAACGCCACCGCCACGGCGGCCTCGGTCGAGAGGTCGAGGCGGGACTCCAGCGACCGGAGGAACCCGGCCGCCACCTTCGTCTTCACCCGCCCGAGCTCGCCTTCGTCCACGCCCTCCCTCGCGATCCGGGCGATCTCCTCGTCGAGGGCGCCGAGGACCTCCTGGTACGGGGCCGCCCCGCGGAAGGCGATCCGGGAGAGGAAGAGGGTCGACCCGTGGTACCAGCACCCTCCCTGGAACGGGTTGAAGCCGCCCGAGACGTCGGCGGCCAGCTCGCGACCCTCGACGAGGCCGCGATAGAGCCGGGCGGTCCTCCCGTCGTGGAGCAGCTCTCCCAGCACGAGGAGGGGCCAGGCGTCCTCGTGGCCGCGCGGCGGGGTCCGCCAGCCGGAGACGAGGGCCGGCGTCCGGGCGAGCGGGGCCTCGCGGACCTCGACCACCGCCTTTGAACGACGCCCCTCCTCGAGGTCGGGCCTGACGGGCCGGGGACCGGACGGGACGGCCCCGAAGTACTTCTCGGCCTTCTCGAAGACCTCGTCCGCCCGGACGTCGCCGGCGATCGAGAGGACGGCGTTCGACGGCCGGTAGAACGTCTCGAAGAAGGAGCGGACGTCCCCCAGGGTCGCCGCGTCGAGGTCGGTGAAGTCGCCGTACCCGTCGTGGGAGTTGCCCCACCGGCGGAAGAGGAGGCCGGGCAGCTCCTGCCACTCGAACATCCCGTAGGGGTCGTCCTGCACGTTGAAGCGGATCTCCTCCTTGACGACGTCCCGCTCCGTGTCCAGGGTCTCCTGGTCGAGCGCGAGCGCGGTCATCCGGTCCGCCTCCAGCCAGAGGAACCGGTCGAGCGCCGAGATCGGCGCCGCCTCGACGTAGACCGTGACGTCCGGCCGGGTCTGGCCGTTGTTGCTGCCGCCGGACGCGTCGCAGACCTGGTCGAAGACCCCTTTCGGGGCCCGGGGCGTCCCGTCGAACATCAGGTGCTCGAAGAGGTGGGCGAACCCCGCCCGGTGGCGCGGCTCCTCCCGCGAGCCGACCTCGTAGAGGACGGTGAGGCCGAAGACCGGGGAGGAGCGGTCGGGCGACACGACGACCCGGAGGCCGTTCGCGAGCGTCCTCGAACGGAGGTCCAGCGAGAGCCGTCCCCCCGCCTCCGGATCAGGAATGGAGGAGCTGCCGCGCGATCACCATCCGCTGGATCTCGCTCGTCCCCTCGCCGATCGTGCAGAGCTTCGAGTCGCGCCAGAACTTCTCGGCCGGGTAGTCCTTCGTGTAGCCGTACCCGCCGTGGACCTGGATCGACAGCTCGGAGACCCGGACGGCGGTCTCCGACGTGTGGAGCTTCGCCATCGCCGATTCTTTCGTCGTCTTCATCCCCTGGTCCTTCATCCAGGCGGCGCGCATCGTCAGGAGCCGGGCCGCGTCGACCTGGGTCGCCATGTCGGCCAGGTGGTTCTGGATCGACTGGAACTGGGAGATCGCCTTCCCGAACTGGCAGCGCTCCTTCGAGTAGGCGACCGCCACCTCGAACGCTCCCTGCGCGATCCCGAGGCCGAGGGCCGCGATCGAGATCCGGCCGCCGTCGAGGACCTTCATCGCCTGGATGAACCCCTCCCCGAGATGGCCGAGGAGGTTTCCCTTCGGGATCCGGCACTCCTCCATGACGAGGGTGGCCGTGTCCGAGGCGCGCATCCCGAGCTTGTTCTCCTTCTTGCCCGCCGAGATCCCCTTCTGGTGGAGGTCGACGATGAAGGCCGAGATGCCGTGCGTGCCGATGGTCTTGTCGGTCACCGCCATCAGCACCGCCACGTCGCCCACCGACGCGTGCGTGATGAAGTTCTTGGAGCCGTTCAGCACCCACTCGTCGCCGTCGAGGACCGCCATGGTCTTCGTCCCGCTGGCGTCGCTCCCCGCCTCGGACTCCGTGAGGCCCCAGGCCCCGATCATCTCTCCCGTGGCCAGCGGGGTGATCCACCGCCGCTTCTGCTCGTCGCTGCCGAACATCAGGATGTGGTTCGTGCAGAGGCTGTTGTGGGCCGCGACCGAGAGGCCGATCGCGCCGTCGATCCGCGAGATCTCCTCGATGACGCCGACGTAGTCGACGTACTTCAGGCCGGCGCCGCCGAGCGACTCCGGCACCAGGACGCCGAGGAGCCCCAGCTCGCCGAGCTTCTTGAAGGTCTCCCGCGGGAAGTGCTGCGCCTCGTCCCACTCCATGACGTGCGGGGCGATCTCCGACTCGGCGAACTCGCGAACCATCTTGCGGATCGCGAGCTGGTCCTCGCTCAGCTGGAAGCCGAACGTCGCCTGGGCCGAGGCGGCGGCGGAGGATTCGAGAACGTTGCTCATGGCGTGCTCCTCGAGGTGGATTTCAGGGGAGGCGGGATTTTACCGCCGACCGGAGCATCGACGCCTGCACGATCGTCGTCCCCGGATAATAGTGAGACAGGATCTCGCGGTAGGTCCTCCCGGCCAGCGCCTGACCAAACGCCCCGTTCTGACAGAGGCCCACCCCGTGCCCCCAGCCGCGGCCGTAGAACGTGAAGACTGGCCCCTTCTCGTCCTTTCCGGCCGCGATGGTGAAGAGGCTCTCCGGGATCGACAGGGCGAACCGGACCTCGAGACCGGTCAGCACCACCGGCCCCACGTCGGTCGTGACCTTCACCTTCGTGGCGCGCCCCGAGACCCCCCGCCCCTCCACTTCGACCTTCCGCACGACCGTGCCGCGGCGCGAGGAGTCCCGCTCCTTCAGCTTCGCCATCAGCTCGGTCCCCGTGAAGCGCCGGGTCCAGTGGATCCAGGACGACTCCCGCTCGTAGAGGCCCGCCGCGGGAGCGAGCGTCAGCGCGACGCCGACGACGACGCCTCCCCGGACGAAGAGCTTCACCCGGTCTCCCGGGAACGCGCGGGCCGCCCCGACGACCGCGTACCGGTCGCCCGACCCGACACACAGCACCGGGCGCTCGGCCAGCGGGTACGGCACCTTTCCCTTCGCGTTCCGGAGCGTGACGGACTTCCCGTTCCACCCGACCAGCCGCCCCTCTACCTCCTCGAGGTCTCCCATCCTCGCCAGGAGGCCGGCGAAGAGGCCCGCCACTTCCTCCTGCGTGAAGGCGCGGTCGGTGGGGAGAGCGGTTCCGCCTCCGAGCTGGAAGCGAAGGGCCACGAGGTATCCCGCCCTCGCCTCGGCCGTCCACTCCTTCGGCGCGAGCTCCCGCTCCTCCTCGTCCGTGAGGAGGGAGGTGTCGCCGAACCGGGCCGCCTCCGCGAGGTCGGCGAAGACAACCGGGGGCAGAAGCGTCTTCGGGGCGCCTCCCGCCGGAAGCCCCATCCTCACGCGCAGCTCGTCGCGGGCGGCGACGAGGTCGGCGTAGGCGGTCCCGGTCCTCTCGATCGAGGCGAAGAGGGCCCGTCCACGGACGCCGAGCGGTGTCGTCGAGCGCCCGGCCGGAAACGGCGTCCGGAGCTCGAGGGGAACCTCGCCGGAGCACTTCACCGAGGCGAGGTACGGGTAGTCGGCCGCGGCGTAGGACGGGAAGATCGCGGTGACCGCCTCGGTGCGGCCGCCGCAGGTGGAGGTGAACAGCGTGTCGGCCACGGCTCCGTTCCAGGTCAGGACCTCTCCCGCCGTCGCCTCGACCGCCCTCGACGAGAGCGGGTGCTCGGCCCCGACGCCGCCGTAGACCTGGCACTTCGGCGTGGAGCAGAGGTCGTAGCCCTCCGCCGCCGAGCCGCCCCGGTGCCGGATCGCGTAGGAGCGGGCCGCGATCGCCTGGGCCTTGAGGGCTTCCGGCTCGTCGTAAACGCGCGGCCCCATCTCCGCCGGAACGACCCCCTTCAGGTAGTCCTCGAGGTTCACGTGGTTGATCGCGTGGAGCGTCCCGCGCCCGGTCGGTCGAACGATGACCGTCCCGCGGTACGTCCCGTCCGCGGCGGGAACCGGCTGGCCGCAGGGAGAGGCGATCTCCACCGCTCCCGCGATCTCCCGGGTTCCCTCCAGGGACGTCAACCGCAGCGCCGTCCCGGGGCCCGGCACGACGGCCACCGGCCCCGTGACGCGGCCGGAGAAGCCCTCTCCCCTGACGAGCCACTCCCCGTTCGCGAGACGAAAGGCCTGGGCGTTCACCAGGACCGCCACGTCGAGCGCTCCCGGAAAGTCCGGGAAAGGAAGCGGCGGCTGGCCGGCACCGGGAGCCGGGGCGGCCGGAATCGCCTCCGGCGCCGCCGTCGGCGCCGGCGATGGGGGCGGGGGCGGGGCCGGCGTCCTCGCCGGGGAGGGCGGGATCGCCGCCGGCGGGGACGCGACCGGCGCCGGTTGCTGGACGCACGAGAGGAGCGGGACGATCACGGCCAGCGCCAGGCCGAGCGCCGGAGACCGCCTCAAAAGGCCCGCCCCTTCCCCTTCACTTCCTTCCGGAAATCCGGGCCGGAGACGCGGAGGGTCCGGCACATCTCGAAGAGACGGCTCCTGACCGCGCTTCCCACGCGGACCTCGAGCGTCTCGTCGCCCGGCTTCTCGGGCTCGTCGTCGAAGTTCGTCGTCAGGATCGTGATCCGGTTCCGGTTGTAGCGCGTGTTCAGCAGCCCGTAGAGAACCTCGCGCGCCCAGTCGGTCGGGCGCCGCGCCCCCAGCTCGTCGAGGACGAGGAGCTCGGCATCCCGGTACGGGGCGAGGATCTCGTCGGGGTTCTCGTCGGCGTTCCGCCCGAAGGTCGCCTGGATCCGGCTCAGGAGGTCGGTGAAGTCGCAGAAGATGCCGCGGACCCCCTTCTCCCGGATCAGGTCCATGAGAACGGCCACCGCCAGGTGCGTCTTTCCGCGTCCCACCGGGCCGACGATCAGGATGCCGTGGTCGACGGCCGGCCACTCGCGGACGAACTTCCGGGCCATGGCGCCCGCCACGTTCAGCGACGACTCCAGGGCGTTCCAGTTCTGGAGGGAACAGTTCCGGTAGCGCTCGGGGATGCCGGCCGCCTCGATCCGGCTCTCGACGATCGCCGCCTCGCGGCACCTGCAAGGCAGCAGCTGGCCCGTCTTGGGGTGCTCCAGCACTCCGAAGCCGTGGCAGATGGAGCAGGGGGGAGAGGGTTCGTTCTTCTTCCGGGAGTGCGGCACGCCGCGGATTCTACGGCGACCTCTTCGGACACCCTCAGTTGAGGTAGGCCTTCAGCGTCCGCCCCTTGAGGCTCCGCTTGAGGCGCGAGATCGCCTGCACCTCGATCTGCCGGACCCTCTCGCGCGAGAGCTTCAGCTCATCCCCGATCTCCTGGAGCGTCATCGGCTCGCGCTCCCCCTCGGACCCGTCGTCCGGGATGCCGAACCGCCGGCAGAGGACCGCGCGCTCCTTCTTGGGGAGAGTCTCGAGCAGCTCGTGGGTCTGCTTCACCGACGAGCGGCGGAGAAGCTCGTCGTCCGCGGAGGCCACCGAGGTCTGCTCGAGCATGTCCCCCAGCGTCCAGTCCTGATCGCTCCCGATCGACCTCGAGAGCGATTCGGACGACCGGCTGAGGGTGAGGAGAAGCTCGACGTCCCCCACCGGGAGGTCGGCCTCGAGGGCGATTTCCTCGACCGTCGGGTCGCGCTCCAGCTTCCTCGAGAGGGCCTCGCGCACGCGGGACACGCGGCTGGCCAGGGACGCCTGCTTGTGCGGGAGGCGGACGGCGCCGGTCTGCTCGGCGAGGGCGTGGGAGATGGCCTGCCTCACCCACCAGACCGCGTAGGTGTTGAACCGGACGCCGCGCTCGGGGTCGAAGCGGGCGGCCGCCTGGATCAGGCCGATGTTCCCTTCGCTGATCAGGTCGAGGAACGACATGCCGGGCGAGTGGACCTTGTTCATGACGTACCAGACGACGAACTTCAGGTTCGCCCGCACCAGGTCGTCGACCGCTTCGGCGCGCAGGGACCGCTCCGTCGCCGGGTCGCGGATCACCCGGCCCAGCGCCCGCTCCTGCTCCGGCGTCAGCACCGGGTAGCGGCTGATCTCCTCCAGGTACTTCTGGCGGATCTTCTGCTCGTCGTCGGGAGGGCGTCTGATGGCCACCGGGTCCGATTATCGTATCTTCCCGGGAAAGGGGTCACTCCCCGCGACGGACGAGCGGCCCCCTGGGGTGGACGATCATCGCGCCGGACGAGGCGGCGGCGCGGGTGGCGTGCTCCGCCGCCATCGCCCGGAACGCCTGCATGAGCCGGCCGACCTCCCCCTCCATCTGGGAGAGGCGCGAGCGGAGGTCGAGGATCACCTCGACCCCCGCCAGGTTCACCCCGAGGTCCCGGGTGAGCGTCAGGATCATCTCCAGACGCTCCACGGTCTCCCGGTCGTACAGGCGGGTGTTCCCCGAAGACCGCGCGGGCTGGATCAGCCCCTCGCGCTCGTAGAGCCGGAGGGTCTGCGGGTGGACGCCGAACCGCTCGGCGACCACCCCGATGAAGACGTAGGACTCGCGCCCTTCGCCCCGCGTCCGGCGCCTGCGGCTGTCGTCGTCCATCGTTCTCCGGGCCTCCGCTCTTACTTCTTCTCCTCGACCACCTCGGCATCGATGACGTCGTCAGTCTTGGCCGAGGACGGGTGAGACGACGAGCCGGAGGCTCCGGCGGCCCCGGGGGCTCCCGGCGCGTCGCCTCCCGGCGGCGGGGCGGTCTTGTAGAGCGCCTCGGCGATCTTGTAGCTCGCCTTCTGCACGTCCTGCGCCGCCTTCTTCATCGCCTCGGTGTCGGTGGACTGGGTCTCGAGCACCTTCCTGGCGTCCGCGATCGCCGCCTCCACGGCCGCCTTCTCCGACGCGGGCACCTTGTCGCCGTTCTCCTGGACCAGCTTCTCGGTGGCGTAGACGATCGAGTCGAGCTGGTTCTTGGCCTCGATCGACTCGCGCCGCTTCTTGTCCTCGTCCCGGTGCGCCTCGGCCTCCCGGACCGCCTTCTCGACGTCCCCCTTGTCCATGCCGGAGGACGAGGTGATGGTGATCTTCTGCTCCTTGCCGGTGCCCCGGTCCTTGGCGTGGACGTTCAGGATGCCGTTCGCGTCGATGTCGAAGGCGACCTCGATCTGGGGCATGCCCCGCGGCGCCGGCGGGATGCCGATGAGGGAGAAGACGCCGAGCAGCTTGTTGTCGGTCGCCATCTCGCGCTCGCCCTGGAGGACCTTGATCTCCACCGAGGTCTGCCCGTCGGAGGCGGTCGAGAAGGTCTCGGCCTTCTTGGCCGGGATCGTCGTGTTCCGCTCGATCAGCTTCGTCATGACGCCGCCGAGCGTCTCGACGCCGAGGGAGAGCGGGGTGACGTCGAGGAGGAGGAGGTCCTTCACGTCGCCAGCCAGGACGCCGCCCTGCAGCGCCGCGCCGATGGCGACGACCTCGTCGGGGTTCACCCCCTTGTGGGGCTCCTTGCCGAAGAAGTCCTTGACGATCTGCTGGATCTTCGGCATCCGGGTCTGGCCGCCCACCAGGACCACCTCGTCGATCTTGGAGGCGTCGATGCCGGCGTCCTTCAGGGCCTGCCGGCAGGGGCCGATCGACTTCTGGAGGATGTCGTCGACGAGCGACTCGAGCTTCGCCCGCGTCAGCTTCAGGTTGAGGTGCTTCGGGCCCGAGGCGTCCGCGGTGATGAACGGCAGGTTGATCTCGCTCTCGACCGTGGTCGAGACCTCGATCTTCGCCTTCTCCGCGGCCTCCTTCAGGCGCTGGACCGCCATCGGGTCCCTCCCGAGGTCGATCCCCTGGTCCTTCTTGAACTCGGCGAGCAGCCATTCGACGATCCGCTGGTCGATGTTGTCGCCGCCCAGGTGCGTGTCGCCGTTCGTCGACTTCACCTCGACGACCCCTTCTCCCACCTCGAGGATCGAGATGTCGAAGGTGCCGCCGCCGAAGTCGTACACGGCGATCGTCTCGTTCTTCTTCTTGTCGAGGCCGTACGCGAGCGCGGCCGCGGTCGGCTCGTTGACCAGCCGCTCCACCTTCAGGCCGGCGATCTGGCCGGCGTCCTTGGTGGCCTGGCGCTGCGCGTCGTTGAAGTAGGCGGGGACAGTGATGACGGCGCGGTCGACCTTCTCGCCCAGGTGGGCCTCGGCAGCCTCCTTCAGCTTCGTGAGGATCATGGCCGAGATCTCGGGCGGGGACATCTCTTTCCCCCCCAGGGTGACGCGCGCGTCTCCGTTCGACGAGCGGACCACCTTGTAGGGGACCATCTTCATCTCGTCGTTGACCTCCTCGTACCGGCGGCCCATGAACCGCTTGATCGAGTAGACCGTGTTCTCGTGGTTCGTCACGGCCTGGCGCTTGGCGACCTGGCCGACGAGCCGTTCTCCGGACTTCGTCTGGGCCACGACCGACGGAGTGGTCCGGCCCCCCTCTGAGTTGGCGATGACGTCCGCGGTTCCCCCTTCGAGGACCGCGACGACGCTGTTGGTCGTTCCCAGGTCGATTCCGATGATCTTGCTCATGATGATTCCTCCCGAACCTCAGTTCCGGGTGGAATCTAAAACCTTAGCGGCCGATTGTCAAGGTTTTACCAGAGCAAAATCTACCCACGAAAAGTAGATCCCGTAACTCATTTAACCGTAATAGCTTCCCTTGAAGTCTTGGGTGCGACGGACGAAACCCCAGGCGAGGTGCTCCGGGCCCGGTGAGAGATGAAGAGGTCGGGATCGGTCTTTCCTTCCGAGTCGAATCCGATCAGGTAGTACTTGCCGAGATCCCGCTGGAGGACGTACCGGTAGCTCCTTCCCCAGGGGTCCCTCGTATCCGCCGGCCCGACCAGCTTCCAGTTCTGCACCGCCTCGACCGACTCGGGGAACTTCCCGGTCCCGAGATAGAAGGTGTCGACCGCCTCCGACAGCCGCCGGAGCCGGAGGAGCGAGAGGGACTTGCCGAAGGTCTCCAGGATCGGGATCCGGCGGGCGGGGAAAGTCCAGACGTTCCACGGGTTCCGGCTCTGGGCGCTCCATCCGGCGACCAGGAGCGTCAGGAGGGCGAGCCCCCCGAGCACGGCGAGGGTCGAGAACGGCGACTCGTTCTTCCGGGTCCGCCTGAGCTCGCCGGTCATGGAACCGTGGGCCGGGCCGGTCACGAGAACCGTCTTCACCTCGGCGATGAGCCCCCGGCTGACGAGGTCGTAAACGGCCTTGCTACCGTCGAAATCGGAGAGGAACGTCCGGTCGATGATCGCCGCGACGCTGCGGCGGCCGTCGACCAGCTCGTACATCGGCCACTCCTGACGGGAGATCTTGATCGGTTCGTCCCGGCCTTCTTTCGCCCGGCGGGCGATCGACGCCTCGCCGATCTCCTCCGGCTCCTCGTTCTCCTCGGCCTGGACCACGGGCTGCGACACCGGCACGCGCTGGAAGACGAGGTTCGACGAATGGACGACCTTCTCGACGATGGGCCATTCGTCCATCATCCGGGCGCCCTCCATCAGGAGGCTCTCGACCGAGATCGGCACGACGAACTCCCGGTCGTAGTCGACCCGCTCCTGCGCGTCGAACACGTAGTCGCCGTCGGCCCACCGGAACAGGCCGAACGTGATCTTCCGGATCTGCGTGTCGAGGCCGTTGCGAAGGTCCTGGGCCGTGCAGAACCCGTTCTTGAGGAGGATGAACCCCAGGCGCTGGAGAGTCTGGCCCTGGATCTCGAGGGCCTTCACGAGCGTCTCGGGGGTGAGACAGCTGGTCTTGACGAGGAGCGTGCCGAGCCGCGTGTCGAGCCGCTTCGCCGACGACTCGGCGGAGATCAGCTTCCCCTCGTCGAAACCGAGGATGACCGTGTCGTCCGGGCTCCTCAGCGTCAGGAGACCCGTCTTTCGCTGCAGGGCGATGAGCTGCAGGATGTCCGAGAGGGAGAAGTCGCGGAGGGTCCCTTCCAGCGCCATGCCGTTCCCGTCAGGCCTTCCGGGCCGGGACCTGGGCGAGGGCCCACCCGTAGACGGCGACGAGGAAGGGGAGGACGAACGACAGGAGGGCGGGCGCAGGCATCCCGGGCCGCGGCGAGGAGACGACGGAGGTCCACCCGAAAGCCGTGAAGAGGCCGAGGAAGAAGAGCGTGAGCGTGAGGACCGCATACCCGGGCCGGCCCTCGAAGAAAGGCGACGTCCCCGGGAGGACGAAGTTCATCGCCGCGCGGAAGCGGCCGAGGAGGGCCCGGTGGCGCTTGACCTCCTCCACCTTCAGCATCTTCGTCTCGATCGAGACCCCGTCCTTCTTCAGGTAGACGTGGATGCACTGGGAGCAGAGCCCGATGTTCTCGCCTCGCGGCTTGCAGCGGGCGCAGTACGTCCGGCCGCATTTCTGGCACGCCAGGGCGTATCCCCGGCCGCGAAGGCGGAAGGCGTCGAGCGCAAGGGCGGCGGCGGGAGCGAGGAGAAGGCCCCAGACGAACGGCATCCCCCACACCCCGACGGACTGCCCGGCCCGGAAGTGCCCGAGAAGCCTCCGGCTCCTCGGGTCGCGCTCCATCGCGTCCACTTTCATGCGGGCGTCCTCGGGCGTGAACTCGATCGCCGCCACCTTCACGAGCGAGGCCCGATCCTGAAAGCGCTGGACCAGCCGGGCGTCGAGGGCGCGCGCCTCCTTCAGGGCCCGGGCCGCCTCGATCGTACGGAAGGTCTCGGCATAGACCAGGGAGAGGTTGTAACGCGCCGCCACGTCCGACGGATTCCTCCGGAGGGCCTCCTGGAAGTCCTCCTGCGCCGACCCGAAGTCGCCGTCGACAAAGCGGATGTTCCCGCGGTTCACGAGCGCCCGCGTCTCCCCGGGCGAAGCGGCCGCCGCCGTGAACTCCGATACCGCCCGGTCGTTCTGGCCGAGCGACTGGTAGAGGCAGCCGAGGAGAAAGGCGATGTCGGCGTCGCCCGGGACGACGTTCTTCACGGCTTCCAGGTCGTCGAGCACCCTCTGGTCGTACCGGGACTCCTCCAGGGCCTCCGCCCCACGGAGGATCGGCGACGCGGTGATCCCGAGCCATTCGCCGACGCGATCGACCACCGGGAAGAGGGGGACGAGAGAGAGGAACGCGGCGGCGACGACCACCCGCTCGAACCGCGACGCGTAGCCGAACGCGAAAACGGCGAGGGCGAGGGCCCACCACAACGGGTCGAACGAGAGGAGAAGCGGCGCGAGGAAGAGCCCCGCCGCCACGACGGGAGCCGCCGCCCCGGTCCTCCACGAGGTCGCCAGCTCTTTCAGGTCGTGAAAGTACCGGCCCGAGTGAGAGAAAACCGAGAAGGCCAGGATCGACGCTCCGACCGCGGCGATGGTGAACGACGCGAGCAGGAGGAGGCGGGAAAGGAGGATCCTCCTCGTCTCCCGATCGGCGACGTCGGCCCGGACCGCCCCCAGCACCTTCCCCGGGACCTCGGCCCAGCGCCCCGAGCTGGTGGCGAGGGAGACGTTGCCCCATCGCGCCTCGGGGAGGTTCGGGTCGAGGAGCGTGGCCGCCTCCAGTGAGATCCTCGCCTGCTCCAGGCGCCCGGCGGTCAGCTCGTTCTTCCCCGTGATGGTGGCCGCCAGGGAAAGGTCCGAGAGCCTGGAGATCCCGATCTTCCGGGCGTGCGTGAGGATCTCCTCGAGCTTGGCCCTCGCGAACTCGGAGTCGCCGTCCTCGTGCGCGGCCGTCCACCCGAACCACGAGCCCCGGATCTCCCTGCGAAAGACCGTTTCGGTCGATTCGCCGGGTCCCACCACCACCTGGGCGGACGCTCCGAGGGCCCCCGCGAGGAGGATCGCGACGCCCACGGCGCCGAGGCGATGGAGCCGCCTCGGTGCACCACCGGGACGGAAGCCTCTCCCTCGGCTCAGCCCCGCCTCGCAGCCGGCGGCGTCGCCGGTCCCTTGGGCGCCGACTGGGCCAGGAGGCGCGAATAGACGAGCTGGAGCTCCGAAGCGAGGCCTTCGAGAGCGTCCGCCTCCTCGAAAGAGAGGCGCCCGTGAGTCTTCTCCCGGAGGGCGAGCAGCGAGTCGATGATCTGCCGCGCGCCGACCAGGTCGACCTGGCGCCGCCCGGTCGCCGGGTCCGCGAACTCCTGGAGGGAGAACGATGCGGTCTGCGCCAGGATGTCCAGCAGCCGGAGAAACGCCGGGTTCGTCGGCGAGACGGGCTCGGGCGGGGCATCGGCCTCCTTCGGAGGCGGCTCGGGTGCGGGGGTCGGGTCGACCATCGACGCCGCGACCTCTTCCCGGATCTCTCCGTCGGACGTGAAAAGGCGCCGGTCGACGACCTTGATATCTCTGGGGTTCTCGGACATACCACCTCGCAGAACAGTTCATTCTAGCGGTCGGCAGGCGGTTTCCTCAACAATCGGGGGGGAGGGCGAGATGCAGGATCGATCGGACGCCAACTCGAAGGGAGGGCGGGACCATCCCGCCGAGGCGGGAGAGGAGACGGCGCGCCTCGTCGCCCTCATGGACCGGCTGCGGGCCGACTGCCCGTGGGACCGCAAGCAAACCTTCCGAAACCTCTCCGGGTACCTGCTGGAGGAGTGCTACGAGGTGCTCGAGGCGCTGGCCGAGGAGGACCTTCCGGCCCTCGAGGGGGAGCTCGGGGACCTCCTCTTCCAGGTCGTCTTCCTGGCCCGGCTCGGACAGGAGCAGGAAGCGTTCGACCTCGCCTCCGTCGCCCGGAGAATCCACGCGAAGATGGTGTCGCGCCACCCTCACGTCTTCGGCGAGTCGGCGGTCCGGGACGCCGACGCGGTCCGGGTGCAATGGGAGGCCCTCAAGCGCAAGGAACGAAACGACGAGGGGCGGGAGGGCTCGTCGCCGTTCGAAGGCGTCCCCCGCTCCCTGCCCGCCCTCCTGAAGGCGGTCCGGCTCACCTCCCGGGCCGCCGACCTCGGGTTCGACTGGCACAAGGACACCGACGTCCTGGCCAAGCTGGACGAGGAGGTCGCGGAGTTCCGCGCCGCGCTCCTCGCCCCGGACGCCACGAAGGAGCACGTGGCGGACGAGATCGGAGACATCCTCTTCACCGTCGTGAACGTCGCCCGCCGCCACGGGATCGACCCCGAGGCAGCCCTCCAGGCGACCAACGCCAGGTTCCGTGCGCGGTTCGAGGGGGTCGCCGAGCGCCTCCACGCCGCCGGCCAGGAGGTCGCCGGCACTCCCCTCGAAGAGCTCGACCGCCTCTGGGACGAGGTGAAGGCGGAGGAACGTAAGCCGGGCTAGTCGACCAGTTCGGAGACCTTCACGAGCCGGAGCCCCTGGCCTTCCAGCCGGGGGATCTCCCGGCCGAGGAAGTCGAGGGTCTCCGGGTGCGGGTGGGCGATCACGATGGCCGACCCTTTCCGGAGCGCCAGCTTCCTGGCCTTCCCCCACGCGGCGTCCATTCCCGCCTCTCCCTCCGCGTCGAGGAAGACGTCCCTCACGAGAAGGGGGGCGCCGAGGGATTTCGCCTCCTCCTCGGCGATCCGGGCAGAGGTCGTCCGGGAGTCGAGGAAGAAGAGGTGACGGTCGCGGACCGTCCGGAGGAGGGCGCGCACGACGCGGCGGTCCCCCATCGCGGCGGACCCCTCGTGGTTGTTGACGCCGATCGCGCCCGGCAGCCGGTCCAGGGCGCGGGTGGTCGCCTCCACGATCTGCCGGTCGGTGTCGGCGGAGGAGATCGCACTGGGCGGCGCTTCGCCCGACTCGGCCCGGAGCGGGAGGTGGACGAGGAGATCCCAGCCCTTCAGCCGGGCGAGGGCGGCGGCGCTCTCCGCCGCGGGAGCGTCCGGGAGGACCGCGAGGGCGACGGGTCCCGGGAGCTGGCCGGAGCGGGTCACGGCCGATTCACCGTTTCCCATGTCGTCCAGGACCAGGGCGATCACGCCGCGCCCGCCGCTCGCCGGTTCGAAGTCGACCGGGGTCCCCGCTCCGTTCGACGCCGGAGCCGTCGGAACCGGTACGGCCTTCGTCGCGGCGGGTTTTGCCGGCGGGACCGGAACGGTCTCCCCGGCGGGCCTGCCGGTCCCCGGGCCGAGGAGGTAGACCGCCGCCCCGCCCAGCAGAGCCCCGACGAGCAGAAAGAGGAGGGCCCGGCCCATCCCGCCGCCGGACTTGCGCCCGGCCCCGCTCCTCCGGGAACCACCCTTCACGAGGCGGTCTTGGACCTCGCGGCCATCTCCGCGAGCAGCTTCACCCCCCGCTGGAGGATCAGGTCGGCGGGCACCGGCTGGCCCTCATCGGCCGGCAACGGATAGACGCGGTCGTCCGGCTCCAGCCCTTTCGGCGAGAGGGCGCGCCCGGCCGGGGTCCGGACCTTCGCCACGGAGAGCTTCAGGGCGCCGCCGCTGGAGAGGGGCACGACGTCGAGGACCGACCCGGCGCCGAACGTCGGCTCCCCGACGAGCCGGACCTTCTTGTCGTTCTTGACGGCCGTCTTCTCCGATTCGCGGATCGCGGCCGCGAAGAGCTCGGCCGGCCCACCCGTCCCGCTGTCGATCAGGAGGACGACCGGGCTCTCGTGAATCCGATCCCCCTCGGCCGCCGCCCATTTCTTCCCTTCCACCTTCCGGCCCTTCAGCTCGCCGATCGGTCCCGCGGGGACGAAGAGCCCGGCCGCCTTGGCGGCCTCGTCGTAGCTGCCGAACGCGTTCCCGCGCAGGTCGATGAGCAAGGGCTTCGTCCGGTCGAAGGGGGCGATCAGCGACCGGAGGGCCGCCGCGGTCCCCGGGGCGAAGTCGGGGATCCGGATCACTGTCTCCCCTGACGACCGCTCGGTCTTCGGTCCTTCCGGCGTCCAGGAATGGAGGGTCACGGTGAGGGTCCGGTGCCTCGGCTTCCCTTCCCGGACGACCAGGACCTCCACCTTCGCTCCGCTCTTCCCGGAAAGCCGCGACTGGGCCTCCCAGATCGACATCTGTCGGACGCTCTTCCCGCCGATCTTCTCGATCAGGTCGTCGCTCTCGAGCCCGGCGGCCGCGGCCGGACCTCCCGCGACCGCCGAGACGACCAGCGGATAGCCCAGCCGCCGGGCCAGGATCACGCCCGGGTCGATCGCGTCCCCCTTCTCGCGGGCCGACTCCGCGGCCCGGAAGGCGGCCATCTGCTCGGCCGGGATGTACTCCGCAAACGGGTCCATCGCCTCGGTCATCCCGCTGAAGGCTCCCGCCAGGAGGGGTTTCATCTCCACCGGCTCGACGTAGTTCGACCGGACGAGCGTCAGCACCTCGGTGAAGAGTCCGAGCGGGCGGTAGAGGCCGTCTTTGGCCTCCTTCTCGTCTTTCACCGCCTTTCCCTTCGTCGCGGGCTCCCCTTCCTGCGCCCCGAGGCGCGGAAGGACCACGAAGAGGCTCGTGACGAGGGCGAGGGACGCGGCGACGCCGGAGAGACGGGACTTGCTCACGACCGGATGATACGCGGCAGGGTCCCCGATGGGTTCAAGCGGAATGGACGGAAATGGGGCTCAGCGGAGCCAGAGCTGCGGGTCGACCGAGGCCCGGGCGTCCCGGACCTCGAAGTAGAGGCCCGCCACCTCGTCCTCGGGCGGCTGCCCGACGACCCCGACCCGGTCGCCCAGCGCCACCCGGTCCCCCTGCCGCACGGTGTTCGGCAGGAGGCGGCCGTAGAGCGTGAAGACCCCCTCGCCGTGGTCGAGGACCACCAGGTTCCCGTACCCCTTCAGCCACTGCGCGTAGACCACCTCGCCTCCGAAGATGGCCCGGGCCTCCGTCCCCGCCGGCACGTCGACGGTCCAGCCCGACGAGCGCAGAAACGTCTTGGGAAACTTGGGGTTGGCGATCCGCCCGAAGGGGACCGCGACCTTCCCGCGGGCGGGCCAGTCGAGCGCGCCCCGGTACTTCCGGATCGACGCCGCACCGGGACCCAGCGACCTCCCCTTCGACTCCAGCAACGCCAGGAGAGCCTCCAGCCGGACCGTCTTGTTCTCCAGAGTCGCCACCTGGCTCCGCTCGTCCTCGGCCGCTCGCGAGACCCGGCGGAGCAGCTCGGCCTGCTCGGCGCGAGCCGCGGCCAGCTCGGCCTCCTTCGCCCTCGCCTCCCGGACCAGCTCCCGGAGATCGCCCCGCTTCTTCCCCAGCTCGTCCTCGCGCCCCCTCAGCGCCGCCAGCGCCTTCTCGTACGCCTCGATGAGGAGGGCGTCCTTGCGGGCCTGGTACGACAGGACCTGGAGGCTCCGGAGGAAGGAGTGGCCCGATTCGATGGTCGCGAGCGTCCGGAGGTACCCGAGCCGGCCCATCCGGTAGAGAGTCGAGATCCGGGCCGCCAGGTCGACCCGCAGCTCGCCGACCTTCCCCCTCGCCTCGTCGCGGAACCGGACGGCGTCCCTTTCGGCCTTTTCCGCGTCGGCCGTCCGAAGCTCCAGCTCACGGCGCTCGGCGGTGCGGATCTGGAGGTTCAGCTCGGCGCCCTCGAGGGAGTGCCGGACATCGGCCTCCCTCCTCCTCGTGGCCGCGTACCGGCTTTGCAGCGCCGAGAGCCTGAGCCTGAGGGAGGCCAGCTCCCGCCTCCGATCCTCCCCCGCGGCCGGCACGGGCGCGACGGAGGGGGCGGCGGCTGCCGGTTCCCTCGGCGCCGTCACCTCGTCCGGGCGGGCCGGGGGGGACGACGCCAGGAGGAGTGCGAGGACGAGGCGGGCGGGCTTCAGAAGAGGGGCACCCCGTCGAGCTTCTCCGGAGGCTCCACGCCGAGCGCCTTGTAGAGCGTGGCCGGGACGTCCGCCATCACGGGAGCTCGCTCCTTCGGCAGAGGCCGGTTCGCGAAGAGGATCCCCGGGACGACCGACGGGTCGACGGAGCAGTGGTCGCCCGACCAGACCTGCCTGTTCTCCTCGAACATCTCCTTCGTGACGACTCCGAGGCTCGACTGCCACCCCACCCGGTACCCCTCGTCGTTCGTCACGAAGAGGTCGGGGATCACCGCGGCGTCGAACGAGCCGTAGATCTCCTCTCGCGTGTAGGCGTTCTTCACCGGCCGCTTCCCGGTGGCCGGGTCGACCAGGGTCTTGATCCGCACCTGGATCTCGCTCCGCACCGCCTCGTACTCGGCGCCGGGCGCGACGATCCCCTGCCCCTCGCGCCCCCTCACGTTCAGGTAGATCTCGCCCAGGCCCATCGAGTAGGCCCTCGTCTTCGACCAGTCGACGTTCGGCCAGAACTCCCCCTGCCCGAAGAGCATCTCCAGGTCGGCCTGCTTTCCGCCCTCCGCCTTCAGGGTCATGTAGCCGTTCCGCACGAGCCAGGTGTTGTAGTTGACCGACCGCCGCCAGGTGGCGAAGCCGTGATCCGAGAGGACGATCAGGAGGTCGCCCGGCGAGAGGTGGCCCATCGCGTCTCCCACGATGCCGTCCATCTCCCGGTACGACGCCTCCACCGACGGGCCGTAGAGGGCCGCCTTCCTCGCGTCGTAGGCCGGGTGCTCCGGGTCGAGGTACCGCCACATGACGTGCCCGACGCGGTCGGTGAACTCGAAGATCTGGACGAAGAGCCCGATCCCCTTCTCGTCCAGGAGGCCGTTCATCATCTTGCGGAACTGCCGGACCGTGAAGTTCACGTCCTCGAGGAAGACCGGCTCGTCGATGGTCTCCTCGCTCATCGACCAGGTGTCGATCGACCACCCCATCGTCTTGTAGAGGCCGAAGCGATTCGCGAGCGACGCCGAGAGCGACGCGGGGGCCGAGATCTTGACCGCCGGGGGGAGCTTCGCCGGGTGGAAGTGGATCGGCGAGAGGTAGAGCTTGACCTCGGGCTGGAGCGAGATCAGGTAGAAGCGGCCCATCCCCGTCAGCTTGACGAGGTCGTTGAACGGGAAGGTGAAGACGACCCAGTCCGACCACGAGCCCGGCTTCAGGGTGAGCGGGCCGGATCCCGCCGGCTCGACCGTCAGCCCCCCGCCGCCGGGCAGGACGGTCAGCGTCATCGGCACCTTCACGACGGGGGGAGTCTTGAAGAGCTTGTTGTACGGGCCGAACACCTCGGTCCTGATCGTCCCGACGTTCGACTCCAGGCGGACCAGCTCCACCGAGAACTCGTTCTTGTTCCGCGGCGCGAAGAACGGGTCGGAGGTGTAGTAGCTGGGAGTCCCGATCCGCCCCCTGACGTCGGGGACGCCGAGGCCGGAGAGGAGCTCGCCGTTCTCGTAGTCCTTCGCGGGGAACGTCACCGGCACGTGCATGACGATCGACTTGATCCCCTTCGCGCCGGCCGCTTCCCAGAACGGCGTCCCGAGGCGGTTGTTGGTGACCGTCGGGAGGGACTCCGGGAGGAGCCGCCCGACCTTCCACCCGCCCCACCCCGCGAAGGCCGCGACGACGAGGCCCGCGGCGAGCGAAGCCCGGCCGCCCTGCCGCGCGGCGAACCGGACGGCGAGGAAGGCGAGGAGGAACCCCAGGATCCCGGCGGTGGCGGCCCCGCCCGCGGGGTTCCCCGCGCCGAGGAGAAGCCGCCGCTTCCCCTCGGTGGCGATGGCGAACTCGGGCCGGTAGCTCTTCGGGTCGCGCTTCAGGAAGTCGAAGATCTGGGTTCGACCGGGCGAGAGCCCCGTCGAGAAGGTGGACCAGGAGACCGGCGTCTGGGCCGGGATGGTCGGCAGGAGGGGCCGGAACCCGCCCGAGGCAGCCAGCTTCGCGAGGTTCGGGAGCTTCCCCTCGCCGAGCATCCGCTCCACGATCTTGTGATCTGCCCCGTCGAACCCGAGGACGACCGTCTTTCCGGGCGGGACGCCGGCCGTGCCGCCCGTTGCCCCGAGGAGCCCCTGAGAAGCCGAGAGCGCGACGACGACGCTAAACTTCCATCCCTTGATCGGCACACGTCATTCTAACGGGACGCTTCGGCTCCGATTCCGGGACCGCTCCCTCGCCGCCTGCGTCCTCGGCCTCGTCGCGCTCGCGGGCTGTCAGCCCCGTTCCCGGGACGCCAGCGACGCCCTGATCGTCGCCCTGGAGACCGGCCCGATCAACTTCGACCCACGCGTCCTGACCGACCAGGCGT
The DNA here is from genome assembly GCA_903845115.1 of uncultured Acidobacteriota bacterium. Classification (GTDB taxonomy): domain Bacteria; phylum Acidobacteriota; class Thermoanaerobaculia; order UBA5066; family UBA5066; genus CAIMWE01. The sequence goes on from CAIMWE010000084.1 coordinate 27,194, forward strand.
CGTGGCGCGTCCAGGACGTCGTCTTCAACGGGCTGCTGAAGAAGGGGGAGCGCGGCGAGTTCCTGCCGGACCTGGCCGAGGAGATGACCTCGGAGGGAGCGCGTGTCTGGCGCTTCCGGCTGCGGAAGGGCGTCACGTTCCACGACGGGCGCCCCCTCACGGCCGGCGACGTCGCCTTCACCTTCCGGAGCCTGATGGACCCGGCGTTCGTCAGCAGCAAGAAGGAGCCTCTCCGCGCCGTCGAGTCGATCGAGACCCCCGGCCCCTTCGAGATCGTCTTCCGCCTTCGCGAGCCGAACGCCTCCTTCCCCGTCCAGCTCATCCTCGGGATCCTCCCCGACGGGACCACCGCCGACGCGGCCCGCGCCCGGCCGGTCGGCACGGGGCCCTACCGCTTCGTCGAATCCCGGTCCGACGACCGGGTCGTCTTCTCGCGCTGGGAGGGCTTCTTCGGGGAGAAGGCGCGGTTCCCGGCGCTCGTCTACCGGATCGTCCCCGACGCCACCACCCGGGCGCTCGAGCTCCTCCGCGGGAGCCTCCACCTCTCGATCAACAACCTCCCGCCCGACCTCCTTCCCCGTCTCTCGGCGAGCCCCGGCCTGGCCGTCACGGTCCGTCCGGGAGCCAACTACGCCTACCTCGCGTTCAACCTCCGCGACGCCGTCCTCGGGAAGCGGGAGGTCCGCCGAGCCCTGGCCCTCGCGCTCGACCGCGACGCCCTGGTCCACGGACTGTGGCGCGACACCGTCGAGACCACCGAGACCCTGCTGCCGCCCGGCCACTGGGCGAGGCTGGAGGACCTCCCGCCGCTCCGGCGGGACCTGCCCGAGGCCCGCCGCCTGCTCGACGCGGCCGGGTATCCCGACCCTGGGAACGGGCAGCCCCGCCTCACGCTCACATGGAAGACCTCCACGGACGAGACGTCGGTGCTGCAGGCGACCGCCGTGGCCGATCAGTGGCGGGAAGCCGGAGTGGAGACCCAGATCCAGTCGAACGACTTCTCGGTCTTCTACCAGGACATCATCAAGGGGAGCTTCCGGCTCTACTCCCTACGATGGCAGGGGATCGTCGATCCCGACCACTATCGCGACGTCTTCCATTCGGCCTCGGTCCCCCCGAAGGGATGGAACCGCGGGTACTTCTCGGACCCGCTGGTGGACACCTGGATCGAACAGGCCCGCGCGACGACCGACCGCCCGGCGCGGAAGGAGCTCTACGCGAGGATCCAGCGCCGCATCGCCGAGGAGCTCCCCTACGTGTCGCTCTACTTCGCGAAAACGGTGGCGGTCCACGACGCCTCGCTGACCGGCGTCGACACGGTCGCCCCGACCGGCGACTTCACCTTCCTCCCCCGCGTCGGTCGAAGGTAAGGTTCGCTGCGGCGCGAAGCGCCTCAGCGAACCGAGTCGCTGCGTCCGCCGCCCTCCGTCAGCTCCGCCTCGAGGTGGTCCACGGAGTCGAGGAGGACCGGGGTGGCGCCCCCGTTCCCGTCCCACTCGAAGAGCGAGTAGGAGCCGTTCCGCTGCCGGATCTCGTCCATCCGCGAGAGGTGGCGCCCCAGGAGGACGGCCATCAGGATCCGGTTGAAGCGGCCGTGCGCCACGATCAGCGGCGAGCGGGCCCCCGATTCCCTCAGCCGGGAGAGGGCCCGGGCCGCCCGCTCGGCCGCGAGGACCGGCGACTCGCCTCGCGGCGTCGGGACGGCGACGTCGCCGGCGCGCCAGCGGGCGCGGATCTCCCCCACCTGGCGCTCGAGGTCGTCGTCGAGGGAGCGCCCCGTCCAATCGCCCCAGTCGAACTCGACGAGGTCGGTGTCGATCCGGAGCGGGACGCCGTGGGGAGCCATGACCGTCGTGGCGGTCTCGCGCGCCCGGAGCATCGGGCTGGAGACGACCACGTCGATCGGCTCGCCGGCCAGCCGGATCGCCAGCGCCACGGCCTGGCGCCGGCCCCGCGACGAGAGGACCGTGTCCAGCCTGCAACCCTGGAGGGTCGACGCGAGGTTTCCCTCGCTCTCGCCGTGACGGACGATTCCGACGCGCATGGCGGGGATTCTAGATTGAGCCGCCGCTATGATGAAGCGATGGTCGACACCGCAGCGATGCAGGGCGCGATCGGCGATCCCGCCCTGGCCGTGTTCTTCACTCCCCGATTCGTCGAGGCGGCCGAACGATTCGACCACCTCGTCGACTCCGCCGCCTGGAAGATCCTCGAGCGGCTCGGCGCCCGGCCCGGCCCCGAGGCCGTCGCCCCCGACGAGGCCCCGGCCGCACTCTCGCTCGCGCCGCAGGCCCTCGGCGTCTTCCGTTTCCTCTACCGGAAGCTGGCCGATTCGGGCCGCCTGGCCGCGGCCGCCGGGCGCTACGCCGCGAGCGGACCCCCGCCCGGCGACTTCGACCTCCTCGCCCGCGACTTCTCGGCACGGGAGCCGGACGCCGCGACGGGCGCGGAGCTCCTCGCCCTCCTCGTCGAGGAGGCGCCCGCCTTCTTCCGCGGCGAGAAGACCGGGGAGGAGATCCTCTTCTCCCCGATCCGCCTCCCGCTCTGGTTCCGCTACTTCTCCAACCAGAACCTCCTCTATTCGATCAACAACGGGATCGGCGCCGAGGTCCTCGCGAGGGCCCTGCCCGTGGCGGGGGCCGAGGTGCTGGAAGTCGGGGGCGGCGCCGGCAGCGCCGCGGAGCTGGCCATCCGGAGAGCCGGCCCGCAGCTGGCCCGGTACCGGTTCACGGAGGTCGTCCCGACCTTCCTCCGGCGCGGGGAGCGGGCTGCCCGCGCCGCCGCCGCCGGGGCGGGCGCCGGGGCTGCGGTGGAAGCGTTCAAGCTCGACATGACGAAGCCGTGGGAACCGCAGGGGGTCGCTCCGGCGAGCCTCGACGCCGTCTACTCCGTGAACTGCTTCCACGTCGCCCCCGACCTGGACGCGCTCCTGTCGGAAGCCCGGACGGCGCTGAAGCCGGGCGGCGCCGTGGTCGTCTCCGAGTGCCTCAAGCCGGGCGACCCCTTCCGGCCGATCTATGTCGACTTCGTCTTCGAGTTCCTGACGTCCTTCACGAACGTCACGACCCACCCGGTGAGGCGCCCGGCGCACGGCTTCCTCACCCCCTCGGCCTGGCGCGCCTCCTTCGAGGCGGCCGGGCTGACCGGCGTCGAGGTCCACCCGGACGTGGAGCGGATCGGCAAGGAGTACCGAAACTTCTTCGCCGGGGCGGTCGTGGCGAGGAAACCGGCCTAGCGGGCGCGGCCGAGGACGCCCACCGCTCCTCCCGGACCAGCCGGACCGCGTCCCGGTACGGCTCTCCAGCCAGCTACGCCTCCTTCGGCGCTCCCTCGGTCAGGACGCGCGGGTCGCCGTCGGTGACGACGGCGTCGTCCTCCACCCTTCCTATCGATTCCGGCTTCCAGACCTCTCGCGCAGGCTCGCCGCAGGCAAGGTCGTTCGGCCCACACGACAGCCTTGGCCAGGGTCTGCCGGTAACCCGCCATCCTTACGGGGCGTAGACTCGAATCGTGAGGAGAGTTTACGTAGAAACCTCGGTCGTCAGCTACCTGACGGCACGCCCAAGTCGCGACCTCGTCGCTGCGGCCCGGCAGAGAATAACGGTTGAATGGTGGAATCGGCGCGCGGGCAGCTTCGAGCTATACGTCTCGGCAGCCGTGATCCGGGAAGCTTCCTTCGGAGATTCGGCGGCATCAGCGGCCCGCCTCGCCCTGGCGTCGAGTCTGCCTGTTCTCGCTGCGTCGGCTAGAGCGGAACAGCTTGCCGAGGCCCTCGTCGCGGAAGGGGCCCTTCCCTCGAAGGCTCTCGAAGACGCGGCACACATCGCGATCGCCGCCGTACACGGGATGGACTTCTTGCTGACGTGGAACTTCCGTCACATCGCGAATGCGGAGCGACGGGAGGACGTGGCCCGAGTCTGCCGAACCGCTGGCTACGATCCTCCGGTGATCTGCACCCCGGAGGAACTGGACGAGGACGAGGATGTTTGACGATCCGATCATCGAAGAGCTTCATCGCGCCAAAGACGACCTCGGAAGGCGATTTGCAGGCGATCCCCATGCGCTGTTCGAGTTCCTTCGGGAGACCCAGAGGGCTGATGGGCAAGCCGTGGTCGCGCTCGAGCCGTCGGCCAGAACCGTCGATTCCGGAAAGCCGTCGGCCCCGGACGAGACGTCAACGTCGGACCGCTGAAGCGACAGTGTCCCGGGTGCAGGGCGCGCGTGTGCGCCGCCAGGCCGCTCAGGAGCATCACCAGGCCTCCGAGCCGCGGCTCCGGGACATAGGCGACCATCGTCGCGAGCGGCAGACCGTCGTGGAGAGTGGCGATCGCGGCCCACCGCTCCTCCCGGACCAGCCGGGCCGCGTCCCGGTACGGCTCTCCCGCCAGCTACGCCTCCTTCGGCGCTCCCTCGGTCAGGACGCGCGGGTCGCCGTCGGTGACGACCACGTCGTCCTCGACGCGGATCCCGATTCCGAGGTACTCGGCCGGGACGTTCTTCTCGTCGGGCCTCACGTAGAGCCCCGGCTCCACCGTCAGCACCATCCCCGGCTCGAGGGCCCGCGACGAGCCGTCCCGCGACGCGTACCGCCCCCGGTCGTGGACGTCGAGCCCCAGCCAGTGCGACGTCCGGTGGAGCGTGAACTTCTCGTACTTCTTGCTGGCGAGGAGCGTCTTCGCCCTCCCCTTCAGGAGCCCGGCGTCGACCAGTCCGTCCACGAGGACCTCCTTCGCCGCGCGGTCCACCCCCTCGAACGCGAGGCCCGCGCGGACCTTCGCGGTGCCCGCCTTCAGCGCGGCCAGGACGATGCCGTTGAGCCGTTTCTGGGGTTTCGTGAACTGGCCGGAGGCGGGGAAGGTGCGGGTGATGTCGGAGGCGTACCCGAGGTACTCGCACCCGGCGTCGACCAGGACCAGGTCGTTCGCCTCGATCCGGCGCGAGTTCTCGACGTAGTGGAGGATGGTCGCGTTCTCCCCTGACGCGACGATGGAGTGGTACGAGGCCCCCGTCGCCCCTTCCGCGAGGAACCGGCGCATCAGGACCGCCTCCACCTCGAACTCGAACCGGCCGGGCCGCGCGGCGGCCTGCGCCTCGCGGTGGGCCTTCGCCGCGATCGCGCACGACCGGGCCAGGATCTCGACCTCGGCCGGCTCCTTCCTGAGCCGCATCTCGTGGAGGACCGACGTGACGTCGACGATGCGGCCGGGGCCGCGATGGGCGTGCCGCGCCTCGCGCCGGAACTGCGAGAGGAGGCCGATGACCGTCCGGTCCGCCTCCGGGTGCAGGCCGAAGCCGTGGAAGAGGGTTCCGGCCGGCCGGACCATCTCGCCGAGCCTCTTCTCCAGCTCGGCGAGCGGGTAGGCGCGGCTCGCGCCGAAGAAGGCGACCGCCCCCTTCGGCCCGGCGCGCCGCCCTTCCCACGTCTCGCGCTCCCGGTCCTTCGGCCTCACGAACAGAACGAACTGCTTCTTCTTCCCGTCGAAGAGCGCCACGCTGTCCGGCTCGCCGAAACCGGTCAGGTAGGTGAAGTCGGGCTCGGGCCGGTACCGGTAGGTCGTGTCGTGGCCGAAGAGCCGCTCGGGCGGCGCGAAGACCAGGGCGACCGCGTCGTCGCCGATCTCGGCGAAGAAGCGCTCGCGGCGGCGGGAGAAGAGGTCGGCGGGGGGGGCGCTTTCCTTCATGCGGACCGAAGTCTACGGCGTGCGACGATAGAGCGTGACCGATCCCTCCCCGCCCGACGCCGCCCCCCGCCCTCTCCGCATCGTCCGCGCCCTGGCGCCGCTCTACCCGGGCCACTCGGCGACTCGCCTCAAGCGGGCCGTCCTGGAGGGCCAGGTGACCGTCAACGGCCAGAAGGTCGACGACCCCGGCGCGATCGTCGCCCCCACCGACCTGGTCTCCTGGGACGCGAACCGCCGGATCGTGAGGAAGGTCGACACGTCGGTCCAGATCCTCCACGAGGACGACGACGCCGTGGCCGTCGTCAAGCCGGCCGGCCTCCTGACCCACCCCACCGAGGCGAAGGAGAAGGACACGCTCCTCTCGCGCGTCTCCGGCTGGGCCGCGTCGAGGACGAAGGGGCGAGCCTACATCTCGGTGGTCCACCGTCTCGACAAGGAGACCTCCGGCGTCCTGGTCTTCGCGCGGAGCCGGTCGGGCCTGGTCCAGCTCCAGGCCCAGCTGCGGGCCCACACGATGGACCGGCGCTACCAGGCGGTGGTCGAGGGGAACATGGCCGGCGAGAAGGGGGTCTTCCGGGAGGACCTGGTGGAGGACCGCGGCGACAGGCGGCGCGGCGTGGCGAAGCCGGGAGAGACCGGGATCCGCGCCGTCACGGAGTGGACCGTCCTGGAGCGCTTTGGCCTCGCCACCCTGGTCGATGCCCGCCTGAAGACCGGACGCACCCACCAGATCCGGGTCCACTTCGCCAACGCCGGCCACCCGCTCGTCGGCGACCCGGTCTACCGCGACTCGAAGCTCCCCCCCTTCCCGATCCCCTTCTCGCGCCAGGCCCTCCACGCGGGGCACCTCGGGTGGCAGAAGGCGGACGGGGCGCGGGTCTCCGTCGAGGCCCCGCCCCCCGCGGACTTCCAGCAGCTCCTCGCGGCGCTCCGCGCGTTCAAGGGGAAACGGATCGTCGCGGCGCCGCCTCCGCGGCCGGCGGCCGCCCCGAAGCCCCCCTCTCGGCCCGCGCCCCGGGAAGCGCCCAGGGGCGGGCCGCCGACGAGGCCGCAGGACGGGCCCCGTGGCACGGCCAGGCCTTCGTCTCCCCGCGGGGCCGCGCCCGGCCCGAAGAGCGAGCCGGGAGGCCCCCCGAAGCCCGGAATGCTCGGCAGCCCCGGCCAGCCGTTCCGGAGGCCCGGCTCCCGCCCAGGGTTCCGCCCGCCCACGCGCCGCCCGAAACCCTAGAATCCGCCCCTGAAGAGAACTCTCCGGAGGATGAAACGGCAATGACCGAGACACGGACCGAAACACTGGAGTTCCGGAGCGAGCTCCGGCAGGTGCTCCACCTGATCACCCACTCCCTCTACTCGCACCGCGAGGTCTTCCTGCGCGAGCTGATCTCGAACGCCAGCGATGCGATCGACAAGATCCGCTTCGCCGCCCTCGCCGACGAGGGGCTCCTGGAAGGGGACCACGACTTCAAGATCCGGCTCCTGGCGGACGAGGCGGCCGGCACGTTGACCGTGTCGGACAACGGCGTCGGGATGACCCGCGACGAGGCGGTCGAGAACCTCGGGACGATCGCGAAGTCGGGGACGCGCGCCTTCCTCGAGAAGCTCTCCGAGACCGATCCCGAGAAGCGCCCGGGGCTGATCGGACAGTTCGGCGTCGGCTTCTACTCGGCCTTCATGGTGGCCGACAAGGTGGCCGTCACGACCCGTGCCGCCGGGGCCGGGCACACGGCCGTCCGGTGGGAGTCCGACGGGCAGGGGACCTTCACGGTCGAGCCGGCGGAGAGGGCGGGCCGGGGAACCGACGTCGTCCTCCACCTGAAGGACGACGAGAAGGAGTTCCTGAAGGAGTGGCGGCTCCGTCAGCTGGTGAAGCAGTTCTCCGACTTCGTCGAGCACCCGGTCGTCATGGACGTCGAGAGGAGCGAGCCCGGGCCCGACGGCAAGGGCGAGAAGAAGACCGTCACCGAGACGCTCAACTCGCAGAAGGCCCTCTGGCTCCGCCCGAAGACGGGGGTGACCAAGGAGGAGTACGAGAGCTTCTACCGCCTCGTCTCGGGCGACTACGGCGAGGTGGCCAAGACGATCCACTACGCGGCGGAGGGGACGACCGAGTTCAACGTCCTCCTCTTCATCCCGGCGCGGATGCCGGTGGCGTTCCGGTGGGGAGAAGCGAAGGTCGGGCCCCGCCTCTACGTCCGCCGGGTCCTCATCATGGACCACTGCGAGGCGCTGCTGCCGCCGTGGCTCCGGTTCGTCTCGGGCGTGGTCGACTGCCCCGACCTCCCGCTCAACGTCTCGCGCGAGACGGTGCAGCGGAACCCGATCCTGGACCGGATCAGGAAGAACGTCGTCAAGTCGGTCCTGAAGGCGCTCGAGGAGCTGAAGAAGGACGAGCCCGAGGCCTACGCCTCGTTCTTCAAGGAGCTGGGGACGGTCCTGAAGGAGGGCGTCGCGCGCGACCACGAGCATCGGGCGGCGCTCGCGGACCTCCTCCTCGTCGAGTCCGTGAAGACCGAGGGAGGGAAGCGGACCACCCTCGCCGACTACGTCGCCGCGATGCCGGAGGAGCAGAAGGAGATCTGGACCCTGTCGGGCGAGAGCCGGGAGCAGCTCCTCGGCTCTCCCGTCCTCGAGGCGTTCCGGGCGAAGGGGTGGGACGTCCTGCTCCTGACCGACCCGGTCGACGAGTTCGCGTTTCCGGCCCTCGAGTCCTACAAGGAGAAGCCGGTCCGCGCCGCCGACAGGGGAGGCGTTCCCGATGCCGTCGGAGCTCCGCCGCCCGCGGAGGAGTCGGCCCGCTTCGCGTCCCTCTTCGCGACCCTCGCGTCCCGGATCCCGGACGTCAAGGAAGTCCGTCTCTCGAGCCGCCTCACGGAGAGCGCCTCCTGCCTCGTCGCCGAGGAAGGGGAGATGGGAGCCAACATGGAGCGCCTCCTCCGGAACGCGGGCGCCGGGGTCGACGTGAAGGAATCCAAGCGGATCCTGGAGCTGAACGGATCCCACCCGGCCGTCGAGGCCCTCCGCGCGCTCCACGAGAAGGCCCCCGACGACCCGCGCGTCGAGTCGTTCGGGAAGCTCCTCTACGAGCAGGCGGTCATCGCCGAGGGGTCGAAGCTCAAGGACCCCGCCGGATTCGCGAAACGGGTCAACGAGCTCCTGGTCAAGGGGGCCATCGACCCGGCCTGAGGGATTGCGTCGAGTCGCGGGCCGGGCCCTCAGGCCTCGTTAGCCAGGTACGCCACGAGCCGCTCGTACTCGAAGCGCTCGGCCAGGTCCCGCAGGACCCGGGCGGCGCCGGGGTCGCTCTCGGAGACCTCCTCCGCCAGCGCCTGCACCCGGTCGAGGTCCGCCCGGACGACGGCCGCCCGGAGCGCCTCGCGCAGCGGGCCGGGGATGCCCCTTCCGGGTGGAGCGGCTCCCTCGGAGGGCCGGGCGGCGGCCTCGCCCTCCAGGACGAACCGGACGCCGAGGTTGCTGCCCACCACGCGCAGCAGCTCGGCCACGCGGAACGGCTTGCTCACGAAGTCGTCCCCGCCCGCGCTCTCCACCTCCCGGCGATCCTCCTCGAAGACGCTCGCGGTGACGGCGACGATCGGCACCCTCCCGCCCTTCTCGGCGGCCCGGATCGCCCGGATGGTCGAGAGACCGTCCATCCCCGGCATCCGGAGGTCCATGAGGACGAGATCGGGACGCCACGCGGAGAAGAGCTCCAGCGCCTGGGCGCCGTCGTTCGCCGTCCGCACCTCGAAGCCGACCCGGCCCAGCATCTGCTCCAGGAGCTCGCGGTTCTCCGAGATGTCGTCGGCCACCAGCACCCGGCGGCGCGTCTCGCCGGGCGGCAGACCGATGACCCGCCGGGGCTCGACCCAGGCCGCCGGGCCGGGGGTGGCGAGAGGCGTGACCGGCAGGGAGAGGGTGAACGTGCTCCCGGCGCCGGGGCGGCTCTTCACCGTGATGTCGCCGCCCATCAGGCGTGCGAAGCCCTGGCTGATCGCCAGTCCCAGCCCGGTCCCGGTGCTCGCCTCCCGTCCGGTGCGAGTCTGCTCGAAACGCTGAAAGAGCCGCGGGAGGTCCTCCCCGGCGATCCCCGGGCCGCTGTCCTCCACCTCGACGACGAGCCGGAGGCCGGTGTCCGGGCCCGGCTCGGCCCGGAGCCGGAGCTCCACCCCCCCCTTCGCCGTGAACTTCACGGCGTTCCCCATCAGGTTGATCAGGATCTGCCGGAGCTTCGTCTCGTCCGTCTCGACGTGCCGCGGCAGGCTCGCCTCCCGGCCGACCTTCAGGAAGAGACCCTTCTCCGCGGCCCTGAGCTGGAACATCGACTCGAGGTCCCAGACGAGGTTGGCGAGGTCGGTCTCGGCCATGCTCGCGGTCACCCGCCCCGCCTCGATCTTCGACATCTCGAGGACGTCGTTGATCAGGCCCAGGAGGTGCTCGCCGCCCCGGCGGATCGACTCCAGCTGCCCTCGCTGCCGGGCGTCCAGGCCCGCGTCGTCCAGCAGGAGCTGCGAGAACCCGAGGATGGCGTTCATCGGCGTCCGGATCTCGTGCGACATGCTCGCCAGGAAGACGCTCTTGGCCCGGTTCGACGCCTCCGCCGCCTCCTTCGCCTCGGCCAGGCTCTTCGCCTCCCGGGCCAGCAGCTGCTCGGTGAGGTCCTGGAACGTCCCCGTGGTGCGGACCGTCCGGCCGTCCTTCCCGAGCTCGTTCTGCCAGCGCGTCTTCACCCAGCGAACGCTGCCGTCGGGGAGCAGCAACCGGTGGTCCGCTTCCTGCGGCGCGTCGGTCGAGAGGGACCGGCGGTACGCGCGGTTCACCCGCTCCCGGTCGTCCGGGCGGACGGCCGCGGAAAGGACGCCCGGGTCGGCTCCCCCGGCCTGCGGCTCGAGGCCGAGGATCCGGTATCCCTCGTCGGAGAGGGAGAGCCGGCTCCTCCCGAGGTCCAGCTCCCAGACGCCGACGTGCGCCATCCGCTGCGCCTCGCGGAGGAGGGCCTCGTTCTCGAGGAGGACCTGGCGCGACGTCTGGCGCTCGACGGCGAGCCCTACCTGGGCGGCCACGGAGCTCAGGAACACCCGGTCCTTCTCCGAGTACCGGCCGGGCGTCCCGAAGTCCTGCACGGCCATCACGCCGATCGTCCTCGCGCCCTTCTTCAACGGGGCCCCGAGCCAGGAGGCCGAGGGGGTGCCGACCCGGTCGACCTCGCCCCGCCTGGCGAGATCGGCGGCGACCTCCGGCGTGACGATCAGCGCTTCGCCGGTCCTGACCACGTACGCTCCCAGGCCCCGGGCGAGGTCTACCCGAGACGGCACCTCGTCGTGCTGGTCGACCGCGTAAAGGCTCTCGAAGAGTCCCGTGCGCGGGTCGCCGATCAGGGCGAAGAAGCTCTCGGCGTAGAGGACCCGCTTCAGCGACGCGTGGACGAGCTTCAGGAACTCGCGCGGGTCCGGAGTGGAGGCGAGCCCCTCCATGATCTCCAGGAGAGCCTGGCGCTCGAGCGTCTCCGCCTCGTTCTGACGCACCCGGATCTGGATGCGGGTGAGGATCCCGGCCACGACGGCGAGCACCCCGAGGGCGGCGAGGGCGGCGCCGAGGAGCGTGTCGCGCCGCAGCCCTCGGAGGATCCGGTCGGTCCTCGAGTCGGTCACCTCGAGGCGCAGCCACCCGACCGGCCGGTCCGCGCGGATCAACCGCCAGATCGTCTGGCGGCCGTCTCCGGCCCGTTCGTGGAGGGCGCCGGTCTGGCTCGCCGGCAAGGGGAGGGTCGCCTCGCCGTAAACCGGCACCAGGTCGTTGCTGTCCGCCGCCTGGCGCACGTGGGCGAGCACCCGCCCTTCCGTGTCGGCGATCAGCGCCGACTCGAGACTCCGGTCGGCCAGGATCTGCCGGAGACGGCTCTCGAGCAAGCCGTAGTCGCGCGTGAGCGTGCTGTCAACCAGGGCGTTGGCCAGCCCGTCGGCGAGGCCGAGGGTGGCGCGCGTCCGCTCCTCGTGGATCAGGTCGATCGTCCGGAGGTAGGTCCAGGTCCCTCCCGCCATCAGGAGGGCCAGCAGGACGACGGCCCCGAGCAGGGCGTTCTCGAAGACGAAGAGGGAGGGAGAGCGCCCCTCCTCAGTCACCGCCGGCCACCACGAACGCCTCGAGGCCCAGCGTCTCCAGCGGCCGGTAGTCCCGCGCGTAGTCGGCGGCGACGGGCACGGGGAGGAGGACCTTCTCGAGCAGGGGCCGCCCCGACGGATCGGCGCCCAGGGCGATGATGGCGGACGCCACCGCTTCGCGCACCGCGGCCGGAACGCGGGGGTGGGCGGAGAGGGGGTGGGACGCGTAGGAGGGAGTCTCCCAGAGGACGCGGAGGCTGTTCCGCAGCGCTTCCGGCTCTCGAAGGTAGGTGTTGTTGACGCCTCCCCCGGCCACGACGTCCCTGGCGGCCACCGCCCGGTAGACGTTGCTGTGGGTCTTGACCCACCGCGGCTGGATCGTCACCCGCTGCCGCGCCAGGGAGGCCCGGATCAGAAGCGAGGCCGCGAAGGCGTTCGGCGCCGGGAACGCGAGGGTGGCGCCGGCCAGCTGGCTGACGGAAGCGATCGGGCTTTCCTTGCGGACCACGAGGAGCCCGGACAGCTTGCTCCGGTCGTCGCGGACGAGCGGCACGTACCCCTGGCGGCGCTTCGCCATCACCTGGTGATAGGGGTTCATGAAGGCGAGGTCCGGCTCGCCCGCGAGGAGAGCCTCCTCGAACGACGGGATCGAGGTCGCGACGTGGATCTCGAAGCACTGCCCCGTCGCCTTGCCCACCCGTTCGAGGACGGGCGTCCACGCCGCAAAGAGGTCAGCGGCGGTGACCTGCGGGACGAGGTGGACCGACAGCGGCTTCCGGGCGGCGCGATCGCCCACGCATTCGGCTCGGGCGTCGATCCCGAGGGCCAGGATCGCCAATCCCACGGTCCGGAGAGCGAGCCGCGCCACGACGTTCACCCGAAGATCGCTGACCATGCCGCGATTGTAGGCCGTTCGAAGGACCCCGAAACGGGTGGAGGGACGCGAGGGGGACGGCCTCCCAATCGGGTCCTCGTAGGACGAAGAGCGACCCGGTCGACCCCGGCGAGGTGGTTCTTCCGGGTCAAGGAGGGGTAGCGGAGGGCGAAGCCCGACGCGCAGGGGAACACCGGCGGCGCCGGGTTCCCCTGGTCCATGTTGGCCGCCCTCGGCAGAGGCGCGAAGCACCTCTGGTAGCGGAGGGCGAAGCCCGACGCGCAGGGGAACACCGGCGGCGCCGGGTTCCCCTGGTCAACTGCAGCCGATGACCGTGATTACTGATCGCGAACGCGATCAGTAATCACTGGTCATGATGAATAGCGGCTTGTTCTCGAAATTCTCGTACCGCGGGCGCAGCCGGTCGGCCACGTAGTACTTGTTGATGTCGACCATCTTCTTGCGGCTCGTCACCACGTCGATCGGGACGTTGTCGTAGCGGCCGTTCCGGACGTTCACCAGGCGGCCGTACGTGTGCGAGAGGACCAGGTCGAGCGCCAGGTTTCCGAAGGCCATCGGGACGATCGAGTCGAGGGCGTCGGGGTCTCCGCAGCGGACCAGGTACCCCAGCCGCTGGCTGATCGAGTTCACGCGGCGGCCGCCGTTGAACTTTGGTGAGAGGGCCTTCAGCCGGTCGGCGATGACGTCGCCGATGCCGCCCAGCTTCTTGTGCCCGTACATGTCCTTCTCCTGGTCCGAGAAGACCATCTCGGACATCCCCTCGAACTTCGCCCCTTCCGACACCAGGACGACGCTGTACTTGCTCGGGTTCGTCGTCCGGTCGGCCACCAGGAGCTCCGTCAGGCGCTCGAGGTTGAACTCGTGCTCCGGGATGACGCACCGGTTCGCCGCGCCGGCCATCGTCGGGAGGAGCGCCGTGAAACCGGCGTAGCGGCCGAAGACCTCGAGGACCAGGAACCGCTCGTGGCTCCCCGCCGAGGTCCTGAGGGCGTGGGTCATCTCGATGGTCCGGGTGACGCACGTCGAGAAGCCGATGCAGTAGTCGGTCCCCGGGACGTCGTTGTCCATCGTCTTGGGGATGGCGATCACCTTGACCCCCTCGCGGTGGAGCCGCTCGCCGTAGGAGAGGGTGTCGTCGCCGCCGATCGGGATCAGGATGTCGATCCCGAGCTTCTCGATGTTCGCGAGGACCTCCGGGGTGAGGTCGTTCGTCTCTCCCGCGTACTTCTCCCGGAGGTGCTCGGGGACGTTCGCCCTTGGCACGTGGGAGGGGCGCGTCCGGGACGTGTGGAGGAAGGTCCCCCCGGTCCGGCCCACCTTGTTGACGTGCTCCTCGGTCAACTCCACCGCGCACTCGGGGTCGAGAGCGGCCTGGCTCCGGTCCAGCTCGATCAGTCCCGCCCACCCGCGGCGGATCCCGATGACCCGGTAGCCCTCCCGCCGGGCCCGCACCGTGATGGCCCGGATCGCCGGGTTGAGTCCCGGGACGTCTCCGCCGCCGGTCAGGATGGCGATCGTTCCGCGTTTCGTGCTCACGTTCATCATGGCTCCTCGCTCCTCTGGCTCGTCGTCAGGGGGGAATGATCTCAGAGCCGGGCCCACGCGAGAAGCCGCCCCTCCAGCCGGAGCGGGCGGCTCTGGGTCCGGACAGCGGTGCCGGGGGCCAGCCGGGGCGCCCGGCGCGGGCCTACTCGAGGACGACGATGACCACCCGGCGGTTCTTCGCCCGCCCCTTGGCCGTCTTGTTCGGCTCGACCGGGAGCGTGTCGCCATAGGAGATCGTCGACATCCGGCCGAGAGGGAGCTTGTGCTCTCGCGACAGGTAGCGCCGCACGGCCTCGGCCCGCTGCTGGCCGAGCATGTCGTTGAACGACGAGTCGCCCGTATCGTCGGTGTGCCCCTGGATCTCGAGGTAGACCCCCTTGCCCACTTCCTTCACCTTCGCGGCGAATTCGTCCAGGGCGACCTTCGCTTCCTTCGTCAGCTCGTAGGAGGCGGTCTTGAAGCGGACCCGGTCCTCGGTGAACGACTGCTGGAAGACGACTTTTCCTTTCGCAAGGACGCCGGCCTCCTGAGCGCGCTTGAGCGCCTCGGCGGCGGACTGGCCGAGCTGCTCGATCTGCTTGCCCTGCTCGTCCACCTTCCCGTCGGTCGCCTTCTGCTTCTCCTGGAGCTCCTCGACCTGCGTCTCGACCGACTCGATCTTCTTGTCGGTCTTCGCCTGGACCTCGGCAATCCTCTTGTCGACGTCCGACGTCGTGGCGCAGCCAGTCAGCGCCATCGTCGCGACGGCGATCGCTGCCGCAAGGGCTCCCGAAACGGGGATCGTGCTCTTCATCAGTTTCTCCTTCAGCGTCTCGTCGGTTCAGTTGGGTCTGTCGGATCCGGGGTCGTCTGCTGGACCGCTGCGATAGGGAGGAGCGGTCCCCTTGTAGCCAGCCCTCATCTTCACGACTCGGACCGGTCTTGCAAGAGTGACGGCAAGGCCCCGAAATCTCACTTGACCGCCGGAAGCGGGGGCGAACCCGAGCAGGTACTGGGACCTTAAGTCGTTCTCGATCAACGTGATGGCTTCCCGGAGGTCCTTCGGGTCGTCGGAGACGGCCATCCGGCCGCCAGACACCGTCGCGATCTCCTCGAGGATCTCGATGTTGATCAGCGCCTCTCCGGTCCTCGGCCCCCGTCCCTTCCCGTCGCGCACGGTCGCCGGGCTCCGGAGGCCGAGCGGGTAGACCGGTACGTCGATCCCCTCGAGGATCTCCTTCAGCTTATCCCGCGAGAGCGTGGACGCATTGTCGATCCCGTCGGTGAGCAGGATGATCGCCCGCGACCCATTCTTCCCGAGGAGGCTCCTGTCGGGCATCCGGACCAGCGCGTCGTAGAAGGCCGTCTTGCCGAACGGCTTCACCCGGTCGACCGCGTCGAGAAGGACGCCGGGCTCCGTGGTGAACGGGATCACCTCCCGGACCTCGCCGGAAGCGAAGACGTGGAGGCTGAAGTCGTCGCCGTTCCGCCTCTGCTGGGAGAGCGCCCGGAGCGCCTCCTTGGCCCCCTCGAGCTTCCCCGCCAGCGCCATCGACCCGGAACCGTCCAGCAGGATCGTGAAGGAGACGGGCGCACCGCGGCTCTCCTCGAACAGGTCGAACGCGACCCGCCGCCCCTCGCAGAAGAGGACGAAGTCGCTCGCCTTGAGGCCCGGCACCGTCCTTCCCTTCGCGTCGGCCACGACGACCGGGACCATGACGTACCCGACCGACACGACCTCCTTCCTCACCGGCGGCTCCGGCGAGGGGGCTGCGGGGGCTCCCGCGAGAGCCGCAGCGAGGAGGAAAGGGGTCAGAGGAGCTCGGAGGCCGGGAAGAAGTAGACGACCTCGCGGGCCGCGTCCGCCGGGTTCGCGGAGCCGTGGACCGCGTTCCGCTCGATCGAGGCGCCGAATTCCTTGCGGATCGTCCCCGCGTCGGCCTTGGCGGGGTCGGTGGCGCCCATCACGGAGCGCCAGTGGGCGATCGCGTTGTCGCGCTCGAGCACCAGCACGAGAACGGGACCCGAGGTCATGTAGGCGACGAGCGCCGAGAAGAAGCCCTTCTCCTTGTGCTCGGCGTAGAAGCCCGAGGCCTCGGCCTTGGTGATGGAGTGCTTCTTGAGGGCGACGATGCGGAAGCCTTCGGCCTCCATCCGGGCCAGGATCTTCCCGGCATTCTTCGATTGGACGGCGTCGGGCTTGACGATGGCGAACGTCTTTTCCATGCGGGCCGGGAGTCTACTACGGCGCTCGACTTCCCCGCGTTGCCGACCCCGTGCCGGCTGGCCCCGTGACGGGACGCGGGAGAGACGTCGGACGTACCCGGAGAGGGACGTAATCCGGCGGCACACCTGTTGCGTCGAAAAATAGGACGGTCGAATGGGCCGGTGTGTCCGGTTGGAATCGGCCACGAAAGGAGACGATCCATGCGACTCGGACTGAAGACGCTGATCCCGGGGGCGCTGGCGGTGATGGTGGCCGGTTGCTCGACCCTGCAGGTCCACACGGACTACGACCCGTCGGGGGACTTCGCCGCGTACCGGACCTTCGCGCTGAAGGACGGGGCGAAGGCGAAGAACTCTCTCGCGCAGGCCCGGGTCACGAAGGCCCTGGTGGCGACGCTCGAAGCGAAGGGGCTGAAGCAGGTGAGCGGGGAGACCGACCTGAAGGTCTACGCCCACTTCGTCCTGGGCAAGGACGTCCGCCTCTATTCCTACGGCTACGGGATGGGAGGCTGGTACGGCTGGCGCTGGGGCGGCGGGTACCAGACGACCGACGTCCAGAACATCCCGACCGGGACGATCGTCATCGACCTGGTCGACGGGAAGGAGAACCGGCTCGTCTGGAGAGGGACCGCGAAGGACCAGATCTCGCGCGACATCACCCCGGAGGAGAGGGCGGTCAAGACCAAGGAAGCGGTCGACAAGCTCTTCGAGGGGTTCCCGCCGAAGAAGCCGGTCTGATCCCGGCCCGGCCGGGGCCCTCGCCGGGTGGAGAGGCCGCCCGGTGGTTCACTCTCGCCGCCCGGGAGACCGAAGCCAGACAACCATGGGCCTCGCCCGACCAGAACAAGTCATCGGGGCACGGCTGACGCCGAAGTTCCGAACTTCCTGTAGACCACTTCTGCAACGAGCATCCCTGCCACCGCCGCCACCGTCAAGTCGCTCAGGAAGTGCGACTGCGCGGCGACCCGGGTGATCGCACAACCAATGGCCAGTCCGATCCAGACGACCGAGGCCTTCGGAAAGAAGCGACAGAGAATCCAGACCTCCTGACATAGCCCTGCGGCAGCCTGTCGTGTTTTCAGGAGGCGTGAGGGTGGGGGGCGACGGCGAAGCGTAGGCGGAGGTCGGTGCCGGGGAAGACGGATCCGGTCTCGTTTAGCGATGGCGTCCGCTCCGGCGACGGTCCAGTGCATGCCGGGGCGCTTACGCCTGGTACCGATGGCGTTGTTGCAGCCGGCCTCGACGACGCCGGTGGAGGTGCAGAGGCTCGCTGCCCTGAACTCCTCGTAGCGCATGCGTTTGCGGTTGCCGTCGATGTATTCGACGCACTTGCGAGCCTCTTCGTCTTGGGACGAGTGGACTCGTAGGGCGTAGAGGATGGCATCGATGTCTCCGGCGTCCAGCTCGTCGTAGCGCTGGTGGGCCCACTGGCGGCCGAGGCTGCCCGGTCCATCGACGGACGTGGCGGCGTCCGAGAGGTGCTGCTTGGCGTGGAAGCGGTCGACGATCTGGATGGCATCCGGGAAGTGTTCGGAGGCGATGTTCCAGATCCACTTGGCCCCATCGCCGAGGACAGCGCGGCGCGGAGCGCGCTCGAATGCGCGCCTTGTGGCCTCGCGGACGACGCGCTCGGCGAACTCGCTCGGTATCTCGTCGGTGTCCTTCTGGGCGGCGCTCTCGATGGCGGCCGAGTAGCTCACCGACCCCTCGTCGCGGACCGGCGTCTCTTCCACGTCCCGCCCCTCGGCGCTCCAGACGGTGCACAGCTTTACCTCGCGAGTCTTGGAGGAGCCGTCGGGCTGCTTGCCGGGGCGGCCCACCAGCTCCTCCTTGCGAATCGGCACCCCCGCGCCGTCCATGCCCAGGTAGAGCGTCGGAGCCACGGATTCGTTGGCGGGCGGTCGTTCGACCACTCGCTTCTCGTCGTTCGAGATTTCACGACCGAGCGCCTCGGCGGCCCGCTCGACCTGCTTGGCCGGCACGCGCAAGCCCGCCAGCTCAGCGAGCAGTTCGTGGCCCTCCTCGAAACTGACGGTCGCTCCCACGAGGCCGACCATGCGTGTGACGGCGGGCGACAGCGAGCTGTCCTTCAAGCCGAGCGCCGCATCGCGCGGACAGAAGCCAGTCTGGCAAGCCTGGCAGTGGTAATAGGCGCGTTCGAGCGTCAGCGTCCCGAGTGCGCTGTCGAACGTCTTCGGATGCCGGCCCGCATAGCGTGCGGGCCGAGCACAACGGGGGCACGCAGCGGTGGGCCCGTCGTGTTCGGAGGTGTCGGCGTTGAGTCGCTGTTCGATGGCGCGAGCTGCAACGCGTAGCGCCTCTCGGCGCGCAGCCATCTCGACGGCTTCGAAGTCCCAGGCGTCGACGGAGCCTTCGCCTACGAGCGAGTCGATTTCGGCGAGGATCTCCGTCCTGAGCGCGGCGGCGAGCGCCGTTCTTTTTCCGGGCCCAAGACCTCGGCCGGCCGTGCCTCGCAGATCGTTTGATTCACGTCGATGAGTCGGTCGCACGTGGCACGGAAACCACGGTACGTCTCGACCTCGCGCTCGATCTTCGAGAGCATCGGCCCTGGTCGCAGCTGTAACGTCTTGGTCTTCCCGCCGACCTTGGTCGTGAACGCGTAGTACGGACCGTGTCCAGGGTGCTCCGCGGAAGCGCAGGCACAGGTGGGTTTGCCACAGGAGCGGAAGACCTCCGTGATCGATCCCCGACGCATGTCGCCGGTGGCGGCCAGTTTCTGCAGCAAGGCATCGCGGTCGGCCTGAAGCTTGGTCAGAGGGTCGGACATGGCGCGCATCTCCTTCTGATAGCTATCATACTATCAGAACGGCGCGAGAAACACGGGGCCACGCCCTCCCCGCGCGAACGTGACGTGCGCCCCCGCCGCCCGGCCGGCTTGCCGCGGCGCTTCCCTGCCGATACGCTGTCGAGATGAGTCTCCTCGAAGAGGTGAGCAACCAGTCGGGTGAGGAGCCCGCCTCCGGGCGCTCGGGGGCGGGGAACCGGGAGACGGGATTCCCCGGCGGGCTCGGCTATCGCCTGGCCGTCGGCGCCTTCGCGGCCCTGGGCCTGGTCTGGAGGCTCTTTCACCTGTGCGTCGCCAAGCGCGGTGCGGCTCCCGTGGGCGACGAGTTGTGGTACAGCATGCAAGCGCAGGCCCTCGCCGAGGGGCACGGGTTCGTCCACACCGTGTTCGGGGGGCAGACGGCCCTGCACCCCCCCCTGACGCTCTTCGTCCTCGCGCCGGCCCAGTGGCTCGCCCCGGGCTCCGTCCTGGCGCAACGGCTCGTGATGACGCTCCTCGGCTGCGTCAGCATCCTCCTCGTCGCCCGGCTGGCCCGCCGCCTTGGGGGCGACCGGGCGGGAGTCCTCGCCGCAGCCCTCGCCGCCGGGTACGCCGGCTTCTGGATGAACGACGCCGTGGTGATGTCGGAGGGTCCCACGACGCTCGTCGTCTGCCTCGTCCTGCTGGCCTCGATCGGCTACCTCGACGCGCCGTCGGGGCCGCGCGCGGCCCTCGCCGGCAGCTTGACCGGCCTGGTGGCGCTCGCCCGTCCGGAGCTCCTACTGGTCGCCCCTCTCGCCCTCGTCCCGCTGATCGTCAGCCGGATCGGGCCCCGGGCGTGGCGCCGCTGGCTCCGGGACGTCGCCCTCGCGCTCGCCGCGTGCCTGACGCTCCTCGCCCCGTGGATGCTCTTCAACGCCGCCCGCTTCCGGCGCCCCGTCCTGATTTCGACCAACCTGGGACCGACCGACCTGGGGACCAACTGCCGTCCCGCGTATTACGGCGCTGGTGTGGGCTGCTGGCACATCGAGTGCCTCAGTGCGGCCGAGCCCCCCCCCGGCCTGGACGAGTCGGAGATCTCGGAGCGCTGGGTGCGGCTGGCGTCCGAGTTCGCGGCTGGCCACCGTGGCGACCTGCCTCGCGTGACGCTCGCCCGCCTGGGGAGGCAGTGGAACCTGTTCCGCCCGCGGGACGAGATCGGGCGGGGACAGGGAGAGGGGCGGGAGCGCTGGGCGTCGCGCCTGGGAATGTGGCAGTTCTGGCTGCTCGCCCCGCTCGCGGCGGCCGGAGCGTTCCAGCTGAGGCGCCAGCGGGCCGTCCTCGTCCTCTTCGCCTGTCTCGCCCTGGTCGTGAGCGTGGGCGCCGCCCGTTTCGAGGGCCTTGCCCGCCGCCGCGTACCGGTCGAGGTCGTCGTCGTCTGCGCTGCGGTCGCGCTCGACGCGGCGTTGCGCTCCTTCGCCCGCCGGCGCGTGCCCGTGGGCCTGCTGGTCGTCGCGGGAGGCACCGTGGCGCTCGGCCTGGCGGCGGGCGCCGGAATCCGCGCCGCCGCGGAGTCCCTGGTCGCGCCGGTGGAGGTCTTCGCCGAGGGACGTCCGCGCCTGCTCGACGTCAAGCCGGGCGAGGGGGACGCCACGCTCCACGCGTTGCCCGCTCCCTCCTACGACGCCGAGGTGATCTTCGAGCGCACCTCGCTCAACACGGGCGTGGCCTTCAGGGTCCAGGACCCGGCGAACGGGTGGCGCCTCGTCGCCGTTCCCGGCTACGGCACCTGGATTCTCGTCCGGGTCGTAAACGGGGTGGAAGAGGTCGTGAGGAACACCGGTCTTTCTACGGTGGACGGCCCCGTGCGCGTGGTCCTCGAGAACCGGCCGGCCTCCATCCGGGTCCTCATTGACGGCATTCCGGCGCTCCGCCTGGACGACTCGACGTTCGGCACGGCCACCGGGTTCGGGCTCCTCTGGCCGCCGCGAGAGGCGCTCACCCCCGGTGAACCGCGAGCGCGCGTCTCCTCGATCCAGGTGGTCGCCGGGCCCGGGACCTGAGCCCGGCGAAGCGCGAGGGGACCCCCCGGACGAGACGGCTGGCTGCGGTGGGAGAGTCCGCGAACCCGGAGTCGCCTACCAGAGCGGATCCGCGACGAGATCCGCCACGAGGCCACGCCGATGCGAGCCCGCGGGAAGGGCGAGCAAGTTGATGTGGAGCCCCGAGGTGGGCGAGATGCCTCCGGCCAGCTTGGCCTTCACGTACGCGGCCTCGAGACGGCACAGCCGGCGCGCTTCCTCGTGGATCTCGAAGGTCTCGTAGCCGAGCGCGAGGAACTCGCGCCAGAATCCGAGCGGGTCGTGGCCGGTCTCCACGAGACCCTGCGGCCAGTTCTCCAGGAGCCAGACGGGGCGCCACCCCTTCGCGAGCAGCCCCTTCGCTCCCTGGAAGATCCCGGCTTCCGACCCCTGCGTGTCGGACTTGACGAGGTCGGGCCAGCGGGGGGAGTTCCCGTACAGCGCATCGATCGTCCGCACGGTGACCGGCTGCGTCCTCCGTCCAGGCTCGCCCGCCACCAGGCGATGGTCTCCGAGGTTGTCGGAGGACAGGTGGAGGAGAGCCTCCGCGTCGCGCGGACCGACCGCGAGGTGGTGGAGCCGGACCCGAGTCGCCGTGGCGGCACGCCGCGCGACGTTGCGCGACAGCAGCTCGAAGTTCGCGGCCTCGGGCTCGTAGGCGTCGACCGATCCCGACGCCCCCACGCGGCTCGAGGCCAGGAGCATGTACCAGCCCAGGTTCGCCCCGAGATCGAGCACGAAGTCCCCCGGTCCGCACATGCGCGTGAACACCTCGGTCTCGAACGGCTCCCAGATCTGCCCGTTTCCCAGGCGGTTCGAGATGAAGCGGTCCGGACGCCGGTGGATCTCGAGCTCGAAGCGTCCCGACGACGGGACCTCCGCCGTGACGACCCAGGGAACGGCGGACTCCGCCTGCCGTGCCAGCTGCCGCAACTCCCCGAGGTCCGGCGCGGGGCAGGGCCTCCCCCGCTCCACCCACGGGCGCGGCGGCTGCCTCAGACGAGAGCGAGAGAGGAGCGTAAATGGCCCCAGCAGGTCGTTCCGGACGAAGCAGGCGGTCGCGCCACCGAGGCCGCACGCCACCAGCCTGTGACCTGGCAACGCGTCCGCCCAGCTCGCCCAGCCATCGCCTCCCTGCCCCGGGTCCGCCACGAGGACGCTTCTCGGCTTCGCCCGGGCCAGGAGGGTCTCCAAGAGGCCGGGCCGGGCGAGCGCCCCGGAGAGGACGAGGAGGTCCGGCTCCGCCGTACCGAGGAAGCGGGTGGAGTCCTCCACGGCGCGCGAGAGAACAGGCGCGTCGAGGCCTCGCGCCAGGAGCCAGAACGTCTGGAACCGCTCTCCGCCGAGCGCCTCCGAGAGCGGCTCTCCGGTCGGTCCGTCCGCGGCCCAGCAGACGAGGTCCCCGGCCCGAAGCCGGTCTGCCCGGATCCCGACCAGCTCGAACCCGTCTCCGGCGGCCAGGGAAGCGTGCGGACCCGCGCGACCCGGGCCAGGCACGCCCGGGCGAGAGAGGCGGCCTCCCCGAGCGGTCCGGCCGGGTCGGTCTCGGTGGCCGGGTTCTGCGGCGCGAGCAGCCGCGCCCGCCAGCGGAGCAGAGACCACCGGCAAACGTCGAGGCGTCCCGCGCCCGATCTCACGGCCGCGGCGCCGGCATCACGCCCACCGGGGACTCCCGGCGGCGAACGGCTGTGGCCCCTGGCACGAGCGCGATCTTATCCTCCGCGCGCGGCGGCTCGGGCCGCCCCACGAGAGGATCAGGAAGTGTTCAGCGCGGTCTCACGGAAGGTCGCTGCCCGGCGGCTCCTTCGCGCGATCGCGGGAGTCGCGCCCGGAGAGCAGGAACCGTCAGAACCGGTATCCGATCCCGAGCTGGAAGACGTCGGTGTCCTTGTTGTAGGTGGTGAACACCCGGTTCCAGGTGAACCGTCCGAGCCAGCGTTCCGAGAACCGGTAGCTGAAGCTCGGGGTGATCATGCCGGCAATCGTGCCGGCGCCCTTGCCCGAGGAGTTCTCCTCGTAGGTGTCGACGGCGATGTAAGGGCCCAGCCCGATCGAGATGGCGACGTGGTCGTCGAAGAACGAGCGGCCCAACCACCCCTGGACGATGAAGCCCCCGCGCCGGACGAGCTGGGAGTTCCCCTCGTAAAGGAAGGCGGCCGACACGTCGAAGTACTGGCCGAGGCCCCTCCGGTACTCGAGCGACGCCGCAACCGAGTTCTGGCTGTTGAAGCTGTTGACGACCGTCTGCCCCACGAAGGCGGTGACCTCGTTCCGGGTGGTCGGCTGCGCCTGCCGCTCCGGCAAGCTCCGCGGCCCCGGTTCGTCCGGCGCGGTCAGCTGATAGCCCAGCCCGAGGAGGAAGTCCCAGGTGTCGACCGACGTCGAGGGGGCCCAGGTGCGGTTGACCTGCAACCGCGTGATCCACCGCTTCCCGACGTAG
>CAIMWE010000085.1 GCA_903845115.1 uncultured Acidobacteriota bacterium
CGTCGTTTCGGCGGCGAGCGGAAGCTACGACAACACGATCGCCAAGGACTCCCTCCAGACCTCCGCGGGCAACAACCCGGCGACGGCCACCGCGAACCTGCTCGTCTTCACCCGGCCCACCGTGTCCAAGGCCTTCTCGCCAACGACGATCCTGGAGAATGCCCAGTCGACGCTCACGATCACGCTCGGGAACTCCAACGCCCGGCCGCTGACCCTGGCTTCGGCCCTCGTCGACGGGCTCCCGTCGGGCCTGGTCGTCGCTCCGTCGCCGACCATCGGCGGGACCTGCACGGGAACCGTCACCGCCGTCGCGGGCACGGGGTCGATCACCTACGCGGCCGGCTCGACCATCCAGGCGACGACCGGATGCACGATCACCGTCCCGGTGACCTCGGCGACCGGTATTCCCTACACGAACACGATCGCAGCGGGCGCCCTGAACACCGTGGAGGGAAGCAGCAACGTCTCCCCCGCCCCTGCGCAGCTCACGGTGCTCGCTCCGCCGACCGTGGCGAAGTCGTTCTCGCCCTCCTCCATCTTCGCCGGCGGCACGTCGACCCTGACGATCACGCTCGGAAACTCGAACGCCCCCGACGCGAAGCTCAGCTCCCCGCTGCTGGACACGTTCGGCGCCGGCTACGCCATCGATTCCACCCTGGTGCTCGGAGGGACGTGCGCCTCCGCCAACGTCACCGCTTCTGCGGGCGGCACGTCGGTCACCTACAAGAGCGGAGCCGTGATCCCGACGGGCGGCTGCACGATCACCGTCCGGGTCGCCGCGTCCGCGACCGGCACGCTCACCAACTCGATCCCGGCCGGAGCGCTCAGCACCGACGCCGGTTCGAACGCGAGCGCGGCGACGGCGGTCCTCAACGTCTCGGATTTCGTCAAGAACGTCGTCGGCCATTCCGAAGCGTCGACGGCCCTCCCGTCGGTCGCGATCGGCGAGACGGTCCAGTACGAGCTGAAATTCCGCGTGCCGAACGGGTCGACGCTCCCAGGCGTCCAGCTCTCGGACACGCTCCCCGCCGAGCTCGCCGTCGTTAGCCTCGACTCGCTCACGGCCGACCCTGGAATCACCGCCACCGCCCAGGGAGGAAGCCTTGCGGCCATCCTCGCCGCGGCACGAAGCGGCATCGTCTCGCCAGGCAGCTCCTTCGCCGTCACCTTCGGCGACATCACGAACACGAACGCCACCCCCTCGACCGCCGAGTCGGTGACCCTCCGGTTCACGGCGGTGGTCCTCAACGTGGCGGCGAACGCGCGGGGAGCCTCCCGGGTGAACGGGGCGACGTTCACCTGGACGGGGACGACGAACTCTGCCTCGTCCTCCGCCATCACGGTCGTCGAGCCCACGCTCGAGATAACGAAGACGGCGGCGCCCAAGTCGGCCGCGGCGGGAGACCTGGTCACCTTCACGTTCGTGGTCTCGCACGCGTCGGCCTCGGACGAGGACGCCTTCAACCTCTCCTTCTCGGACACCGTCCCGGCCGGGCTTGTTTACGTCTCCGGCTCGCTGAAGAACGTCTCCGGTCCGGTGGCGACGCTCGACGACTCCGCGGCGCCGGCCCTGAGGGCGACCTGGGCTTCCCTGCCAAGGGCGGGCGGAGCGAGCACCTTTCTCTTCCAGGCTCGGGTCTCGCCTTCGGTCACGGCGGGACAGGTGATCCAGAACAGTGTAGCCGGCACCTGGATGAGCCTTCCTGGCACGGTCGCCGAGCCGATCTCGCAGCACAACGCGAGCTCGACGGTCCGGAAGGGGAGCGGGACCCCCTCGTTCAACAACTACTCCGTGTCGGCGAATGCCTCGGTCACGGCCGGGCCGAGGGCGGACGTCTCCGTGGTGAAGACGGACGCCCCTGATCCCGCGGCGGTGGGCGGCACGCTGACCTACACGTTCGTGGTCGGCAATGCGGGGCCGAGCGCTGCGGCCAGCGTCGTCTTCACCGACCCGCTGCCGCCCGAGCTGACGGCGA
Organism: uncultured Acidobacteriota bacterium; assembly: GCA_903845115.1. GTDB lineage: Bacteria > Acidobacteriota > Thermoanaerobaculia > UBA5066 > UBA5066 > CAIMWE01. The sequence continues at coordinate 1,977 of CAIMWE010000085.1, forward strand.
CGGCGATCACGCCCCCTTCGGGCTGGGTGTGCGGGACGCTCCCGACGGGGCCCGGCGGGACGGTGACCTGCACGGCGACATCGCTCGCGGCGGGAGCATCCGGGACGATGGTTCTGACGGCGACGGTGGGGGCGGCGACGCCTCCCGGGACGCAGCTCTACAACACGGCGGCGGTGACTTCGTCGACGCCGGACTCCAACCCGGCGAACAACGCCTCGACGGCGGCGACGCTCGTGGCACGGGCAACGGAGGCGGATCTCTCCGTCACGAAGGTGGCGACGCCTCTGACCGCGGCCGCGGGGCGTGCGATCGCGTGGACGATCGTGGCGCGAAACGACGGCCCGGCCGCGGCGACGGGGGCTACCGTGACGGACACGTTCTCCTCGGAGGTGACGGGGATCTCGTGGACCTGCTCGGCCGCCGGGGGGGGCGCGTGCCCGCCTTCGGGGACGGGGAACCTGTCCGCCGCGGTCGACCTCCCGGTGGGCGGGACGGCGACGTTCACGGTGACGGGGACGATCGGCGGGTCGGCCACGGGGCCGATCACGAACACGGTGGCGATCGCGGCGCCGTCGGGTCTGGTGGACCCGCGGCTGTCGAATAATTCAGCCTCCGTTTCGACGCCGCTCGGGACGTCGCAGGGAAGCTGGGCGGACCTGGCGGTGACGAAGACGGGGGGGCCGAACCCGGTGACGCCCGGGGCGCCTCTCGTCTACACGCTGACGGCGGTGAACAACGGGCCGGACGCGGCAGTGTCTGTGACGCTGTCCGACCCGCTGCCGGCGACGGCGTACTTCCAGACGGTCTCGGCGCCGGCGGGGTGGAGCTGCACGGCGCCGGCGGTAGGAGCCACGGGGACGGTCTCCTGCACGGCTTCGGGCCTGGCGGTGGGCGCGACAGCCTCCTTCCAGGTGGGAGTGATCGTCTCGGCCTCGGCAGCGGCCGGGTCCACGGTGGCGAACACGGCGACGGTCTCGGCGACGACGCCGGATCCGGTGCCGGAGAACAACACGTCGACCTGGACGGCGACGGTGCGCGCGTCGGCGGACGCGGACCTCTCGGTGGTGAAGATCGCGTCGCCCGAGCCGGTCTATGCGGGGCACGACGTCGGGTACACCATCGTGGTTCGCAACCTCGGTCCCGGGACGTCGACGGGGATAGCCGTGACCGACACGCTCCCGGCTGGAGTCACGTTCATCTCCTCCGGAGCGAGCCAGGGGACGTGCGGCGGAACGGGTCCGATCAGCTGCAGCCTCGGGGACCTCGTGTCCGGTGCGACGGCGACGGTCGCCATCGTCATCCGGACGTCGGTGCCGGGGAGCCTCTCGAACACGGCGACGGCGATCAGCACGACGAACGACCCGGACCTTTCGAACAACACGGCGACGGCGACGACCACCGTGGTGGCCCCGGCGCTGGCCGTGACGAAGAGCCACGCGGATCCGTTCCAGAGGGGGACGAGCAATACCTACACGATCCTCGTGGCGAACCAGTCGTCGGCGACGGCCTCGCCCTTCGGGACAGTCACCGTGGTGGACCAGTTCCCGGTCGGGATCGTCCCGACGGCGGCGGCGGGGACGGGCTGGGTCTGCACGGTGGACGGGACGGCGCGGACGGCGCGCTGCACGCGATCGGACGCGCTGGCGCCGGAGGCGGCGTGGCCCGCGATGACCGCGACCGTCAACGTGACGGAGTCGGCCGCCTCCTCGTCCCTGAACGTCGTGGACGTGACGGGGGGCGGGGACCTCGGAGGCCCGAAGACGCACTACGAGGACCCGACGACGGTCTACTCGGCATCGGGGCTGTCGATCCTGAAGACGGACGGGGCGACGACGGTCGTCCCCGGGACGAGCACGACCTACACGATCACCGTCCGCAACAACGGCCCGAGCATCGCGACGCTCGCCACCGTCACCGACCCCTTCCCCGCCGCCATCACTTCCGTCTCCTGGACCTGCGCCACGACGGTCGCCGGCGCCTCGTGCGAGACGGCCAGCGGGACCGGCAACGTGAGCACGCGCGTGACGCTCCCGGCAGGGAGCACCGCGACCATCACGGCGGTGGCGCAAGTCTCCCCGGCGGCGACGGGGACCCTCGTCAACACGGCCACCGTGACGCCTCCGTCGGACTACTTCGACCCGACGCCGAAGTCGGCAACGGATACGGATACCCTTCGCCCGCTGGCCGACCTCGCCATCGTCAAGACGGTCGACGTCCCCCAGCCCGCCATCAACGCCAACGTCGTCTTCACCCTCGTCGCCTCGAACCTCGGTCCCAGCACCGCCGTGGCCGCCACCGTCGCCGACCGCCTCCCCCCCGGCCTCACCTGGGTCTCCGACGACTCCGTCGGTTCCTACGACCCCGTCTCCGGCGTCTGGACGCTCGGCACCATGACCCCGTCGTCCACCCGCACCCTCCATATCACCGCCAAGATGACGTGGATCGCGACCGTCACGAACACCGCCGTCATCTCCTCACCGACCGAAGACCCCGTGCTCACGAACAACTCCTCCTCGGTACCCGTCTCGGTGCCTTCGGGTCCGAGCGCGGACCTGTCGGTGGTGAAGACGGACGCGCCGGACCCGGTGGCGCCGGGCGGGGTGCTGACGTACTCGTTCGTGGTCGGGAATGCCGGGCCGAGCGCGGCGGCGAACGCGGTCTTCACCGACCCGCTGCCTCCCGAGGTGAAGGCGGCCTCGATCAACGCCCCGTCGGGCTGGACCTGCGCGGCGCTCCCGGCGGGACCCGGCGGGACGGTGACCTGCACGGCCGCGTCGCTTGCGGCCGGCGCCACCGGGACGATCGTCCTCACCGCCTCGGTTGCGGCGACGACGCCTCCGGGAACTCCGCTCTTGAACACGGCGGCGGTGACGTCGTCGACCCCGGACCCCGATTCCGCCAACAACGTCTCCACCCAGCCGACCCTCGTCGCCCGTGCCACCGAGGCGGACCTGTCGGTCACCAAGCGGGCGAACCCGACGGTCTCGGCCGCGGGCCGGGCGATCACCTGGACGATCGTGGCCCGCAACGACGGTCCGGCCGCCGCGACGGGCGCGACGGTCACGGATACCTTCCCGGCGGGAATCTCGGGCATCACCTGGACCTGCGGCGCCGCCGGCGGCGCCGCCTGTCCGGCGTCGGGCTCGGGAAGCCTCTCGGCGAACATCGACCTCCCGGTGGGCGGGACGGCGACCTTCACCGTCACGGGGTCCATCGGGGCCTCCGTGACCGGGCCGATCGCGAACTCCGTCGCGATCACCCCGCCCGCGGGCCTCGTGGACCCGCGCCTCTCCAACAACGCCGCCTCCAGGCCGACCCCGCTCGGCACCTCGTCGGGCACCTGGGCCGACCTGGCCCTGACCAAGAGTGGCGGGACGAACCCGGTGACGCCCGGGATGCCCCTTCTCTACACGCTGACGGCCGTCAACAACGGGCCCGACCCGGCGGTCTCCGTGACGGTCTCCGACCCGCTGCCGGCCTCGGCGCTCTTCCAGGCGGTCCTCGCTCCCTCCGGTTGGAGCTGCACGACCCCGGCCGTCGGCACGTCCGGGACCGTCTCGTGCTCGGCCTCCTCTCTCCCCGCCGGCGCGACGGCCCTCTTCCAGGTGGGCGTGATCGTCTCGTCCTCCGCCTCCGCCGGGTCGACCGTCGTCAACACGGCAACCGTCTCGGCGACGACGCCCGACCCGGTGCCCGCCAACAACGCCTCCTCCTGGACGGCCACGGTCCGCTCGCCCTCCGACGCCGATCTCTCGGTGGTCAAGATCGCCTCGCCCGACCCGGTCTACACCGGGCACGACGTGGGGTACACCGTCGTGGTCCGCAACCTCGGGCCCGGCACGGCCACGGGAATCTCCCTCTCCGACACGCTCCCCACTGACGTGACGCTCGTCTCGTCCGGGGCCAGCCAGGGGTCCTGCTCCGTCACCAGCCCCGTCACCTGCTCCCTCGGCGACCTCGTCCCCGGCGCCACCGCCACGGTCTCCGTCGTCGTCACGACCTCGGCCCCGGGGACCCTCCAGAACACGGCCTCGGTGAGCAGCACCTCCACTGACCCGGACCTCACCAACAACACCGCTTCCGCAGGGCCCACCGTCGTGGCTCCCTCCCTCGCCGTCACCAAGAGCCACGTCGACCCCTTCCAGCGAGGCACGAGCAACTCCTACACGATCCTCGTCACGAACCTCGCCACGGCGACGGCCCCCACCTCCGGGACCGTCACCGTTGTCGACGCATTCCCCGTCGGGATCGTCCCCGCGTCGGCCTCGGGAACCGGCTGGACCTGCGCCGTCGACGGCACCGCCCGGACCGCGACCTGCTCGCGCTCGGACGCCCTCGCCCCAGGAGCCGCCTGGCCGGCGATCACGGCGGCCGTCAACGTGACCGAGGCAGCCCAGGCCTCCTCCCTGAACGTGGTGGACGTCGCCGGCGGCGGCAGCCTCGTCGGACCCAGGAGCCACTACGAGGACCCGACGACCGTCTTCTCGGCCTCGGGTCTCTCGATCTCCAAGACCGACGGGACGGCGACCGTCGTCCCCGGCACCTCCACGACCTACACCATCACGGTCCTCAACGGCGGCCCCAGCATCGCGACCCTCGCCGCCGTCACCGACCCCTTCCCCGCCGCGATCACCTCCGTCGCCTGGACCTGCGCGGCGACCGGCGCCGGCGCCTCGTGCGAGACCGCCAGCGGAACCGGCAACGTCAACGCCCGCGTCACTCTCCCCGCCGGGACGAACGCGGTCTTCACCGCGGTGGCCCAGGTCTCCCCGTCGGCCACCGGCAACCTCGTGAACACCGCCACCGTCACGCCTCCCGCCGGCTCCTCCGACCCAACCCCCAGGTCCGCGACCGACACGGACCTCCTCCGCCCGCTGGCCGACCTCGCCATCGTCAAGACGGTCGACGTCCCCCAGCCCGCCGTCAACGCCAACGTCGTCTTCACCCTCGTCGCCTCGAACCTCGGCCCCAGCACCGCCACGGCCGCCACCGTCGCCGACCGCCTCCCTCCCGGCCTCACCTGGGTCTCCGACGACTCCACCGGCACCTACGACCCCGCCGCCGGCCTCTGGACCCTCGGCACCATGGCCCCGTCCTCCACCCGCACCCTCCACGTCACCGCCAGGATGACGGGAACGGCGACCGTCACGAACGCCGCCGTCATCTCCTCGGCAACCGAGGACCCCGTCCTCACGAACAATTCCTCCTCGGCGAGGGTGACGCCTCTGGCCGCCGATCTGTCCATCTCGAAGACCGCCTCCGCTTCGCAGGTCACGCAGGGAAATCCGGTCGAGTTCACACTGATCGTCGGCAACGCCGGACCCGCGGTGGCCACAGGAGTGACGGTCCAGGACGCCTTGCCCGCCGCCCTGACCTTCCTCTCGGCCGAATCGAGCCAGGGAACCTGCTCCGGCAAGGCGGCTCTCTCCTGCTCCATCGGGACGATGCCCGTGGGGGGACATGTGACGATCAAGATCCTGGCCGCGGCAGGGGGCTCCGTCACGCTGACGAACACCGCGACGATCAGCGGCGACCAGCCCGACCCAGACCTCAGCAACAACACGAGCAGCGTCATCGTCACCCCCAGCGACATCACGATCCCGACCCTCTCCGGTATCGGCCTCGGCGCCCTGACGCTCGCGCTCGCCCTCGCCGCGGTCGCCCTCATCCGCCGCTGGGGACCGTAGGAGCGTGCCCGGGTAATGGGAGGGGCCCTCGGTCGCACGGTCCGATCGTCTATCCTCGAATCGGCCTGATCCGCCACGCGCGGGCCAGGCCGCACAGGAGGAGAGAATGAAGCAGCGAGCGAGAGGGGGGGCGTTCCGGACCCTGACGGTACTGGCTCTGACGGCCTTCGCCCTCGCCGGTTGCCAGGGGCCGCTGCCCAAGCCCGCGACCAGCGCCTCCTTCCGGGAGCGCGCCGACATCACGATCGTGGTGACCGACTCGGGCCTGGGAGGCCTCTCGGTCGTCGCCGAGCTCGCGGCGCGCCTGCCCGAGAGCGGGATCGCGCGCTCGGCCCGCATCGTCTTCGTCAACGCCCTCCTCGACGACGCCATCGGGTACAACGACCTGAAGCGCGAGGCGGACAAGGTGCGCGTCTTCGACGCCGCCCTCGCGGCGATGGAGAGCCGCTACCACCCCGACATGATCCTCGTCGCCTGCAACACGCTTTCCGTCCTCTACGACGGGACCCGGCACGCGAAGGAGGCGTCCACCCCCGTCGTCGGGATCGTCGGCATGGGCGCCGACCTCATCGCCCGCGAGCTGGCCGAGAAGCCCGGCTCGACCGCCGTCATCTTCGCCACCCGGACGACGATCGAGTCCGGCGCCTACCCCGCGCTCCTGGTCAAGAAGGGGGTTCCCCGCGACCACATCGTCGGAGAGGCGTGCCACCGGCTCGCCGGCTCGATCGAGCGGGGCGCCGGCAGCGCGGAGACCGCGAACTACGTCCGGACCTTCGTGGCCGAGGCGATCTCACGCCTCCCCAAGGACCCCGGGCCGCTCGTCGCGAGCCTCAACTGCACCCACTACGGCTACGTCCGGAGCCTGTGGGAGGAGGCCTTCGCGGCCGCGGGCCACCCGCACGTGAAGATCCTCGACCCGAACCCCCTTATGGCCGACTACGTCGTGAGGCAAGGGGGCGCTCGCCGCTATCCCGACACGCCGGTGACGGTCGAGGTCGTCTCCAAGGTGCCGATCGGCCCGGACGTCCAGGCCTCCCTCGGCACCCTGCTCCGGACCGTCTCCCCGCTCACCGCGGACGCGCTGGCCCGGTACCGGCACGAGCCGGGACTCTTCTCGGTCGCCATCGACCCGTCGGCCATCGTGAAATAGCCGTAAGAACGGCTGGCCCTCACCAGCTCCGCCGGACTGCCAGGTGCACCCGCCGGCTGGCCCAGCGGGCGCCGAAGGGACCGTACCTGGAACCGTAGGGAAGCTCCGCGCCGACGACCGCCTTCCAGACGTCGTCGAGGTTGTCGGCCACCTCGGCCTTCAGGAGGCCGTCGCCGTGGTCGAACGCGCCGGTCCAGGCGGCCCGCCAGCTCCCCCACCGCTCGGTCCGGTCCCAGACGACGATCAGCCCCGGCAGGAAGGCCCGGTCGAAGAGGAGCGCCTTGTCGATCGGCGTCCCCCGCGCGTTCGCCGCGAACGTGACGAGGAGCGTCCCGTCCCCGAACGCCCGCTCCAGTCCCACCGTCCAGATCAGCGCCTGCCCCAGGTCCGGATCGGCCGACGAGAGGAAGGACGCCTCGCCCCGCAGGACGAAGGGGCCGGTGACGCGCGACACCTCGAGCCCGGCCGCGTTCTCGCGGGCGTATCGCCGGTCGGCGGGGATGGCGTATCCCTCGGGCGTCGGGAACGCCTCGTCCACCCTGGCGACGAGGAGGGGCGCGGGGCGGACGCCGGTGCGGCCCCAGAGCCCCAGGTCCCACTCCGCCACCGCCGTCAGGAGGCGCAGCGCCCCGAACCCGTCGCGCGGCGGGTCGCTCGTCCCGTCGACGAGGTGGACCGGGACCGGCGCCCCGCTCGTGTCGATCGGAGCGTTCCGGCCGGTCAGGACGGGCATCCTCCACGGCGTGGTCGTCGCCGCCCAGACCCCGTCGAGGCGGAGCGCCCCGGCCTGTCCGGTCACCCTTGCCCCCCAGACGGGCAGCTTCTCGTCGGCGAACGGGTCGGAGAGGTCCCGCGGGAGGAAGGCGTCGGCCGGCGAGTAGCCGTCGGTCTTCCCCCAGCCGAGGAAGAAGCGGCCCGCCTGGAGGTCCACCGAGGAGGCGAGCGGGAGTCGCAGCCAGGCCTCGCGGATCGACAGCGGCGTCCGGCGCAGCTCCCGGTCGGCGGGGTCGAAGAGCAGCGGCCCCCTCTCGTGCGAGCTGATCGCCTCCGCCCTCCCCGAGACGGCGTAGGCGACGGACCCTAGCTTCCCCTCCTGCTTCACGAAGAGCGTCTGCCAGCCGACCACCCACGGGTCCAGGTCGTTGACCCGGTCCGCGTAGGCGAACCCCTTGGCCTCCGCGTATCCGGAGAATCCCTGCCCGCTCGCGGCCCGGGGCGCGCCCGCGAGAATCGCGAGGAACGCGGCCGCGGCCAGCCGGCCGAGGGTCAATCCTCGCCCCCCTCCCGGTTCAGGTTCTGGAGCGAGAAGCGCGCGGCAGGCTGCGGGCGGTCGAAGGCCAGCTCCTCGAGGACGATCGTCGTCCGGCTCCCCTTCTTCAGGTCGCTCATCTCCAGCTTCCTCGCCACCCAGTGGCCGTCCACCTGCTGGAGATCCGCCAGGACGAGCCGCTTGGCGACCTCCTTCTCCCCTTTCCGGAAGATCTCCTGCTTCACCATGTAGAGGATGTCCTTCCGGAGCCAGAGGAGCTTCCGTTCGTAGAGCGACTTCCCCGCCTTCTCGGTCGTCGAGGTCGGCCGCGCCTCGATCTTCCAGCAGGGCTGCCCGTCGACGGTCTCCTCCCCCTTGACGGCGACGTCGAACTTCGCCTGGTCGAACTCCTCCATGTCCTCGTAGTTGAAGTCGGTCCCGACGAACGAGGTGTCGCGGTCCTGCGTCGCGATCCGGCGCTCGCGCTTCATCGACGGGAGGTAGAGCCACTGGTCGGGCGAGAGGCCCGGCTTGCCCAGCGACAGGAACGAGACCCCCTTCACCTCGGGCGGGGCGGTGAAGCGGATCAGGAGCTTCGCGTCGCCCGCGTACCCCTCGCGCCAGCTCCGCCAGCTCTTCTTCCTCACCTTGCCGTCTTTCGCGGCGACCGACAGCTGACCGGCGTACTGCTGGCTCTTCGTCCGGTGCCTCGCCTCCGACTCGACGAGGAGCTTCCGGGCGTCGTCGGCGAGGAGGGGACGCGACAGGACGAGGAGCGCGACGAGGAGGGCGGGCCCGGGAGAGCGTCTATTCATACTCGATGGCCTCGGTCACTTTCACGCCCGCGGCCTGGCGGGCCGGGACGAAGGCGGCGATCGCCGACACGACCGGGAGGGCGACGGCCAGCTCGAGCAACATCCCCCACGGGGTGGTGTGCGGCATCAGCCAGCCGGCGAAGGTGGCGGCGATGGTCCGTTCCATGAAGAGGGCGATCAGGAGGCCGAGCGGGATGGCCAGGAGGTAGCCGACCATCGCGAGCGCTGTCCCCTCGAGGGCCACGCTCCGGGCGATCTGGCCCCCCACCGCCCCGAGCGCCTTCAGGATCCCGATCTCGCGGGTCCGCTCCGCCACCGAGATCAGGAGCGACGTGACGATCCCGAGGAAGGCGACGCCGAGGGCGAGGAAGACGGTGATCCGGACGAGGGAGTGGAAGCCGTCGATCGCCTTCCCGATCTCGGCGACGAACTCGCGGCGCGTGGAGACCAGGGCTGGCATCCGGGCTCCCATCAGCTCCCGGATCGAGTCGCGCACCTTCCCCACGTCGGCCCCCTTCTTCAGGTTGACGTCGTAGGTGTCGACCCGGTCGTCGTGCCAGTGCTTCAGGAAGACCGCGCGGTCCATGAAGATCGTCCCCTTGTCGTTCGTGTAGTCGCGGAAGACCGCCGCGATCGGGAACGAGACGGCGCCGGAAGGGGTCGTGAGCCTCACGGAGCCTCCGACGCCCGCCTGGTGGAGCCGGGAGTAGTTCTCCGAGACCGCCACCTTTTCCTCGTGGACGAGGCCCCGGAGCATCGCCTCCTCGCTCCCCTCGAGGAAGTCGTGTCGAACCCGGGACATCATCAGCTCCACCTCGATCGAGGAGAGGAGGGCCACCGTCTCCCCCATCGTCACGCGGAGGCCCCGGTAGCTCTCGACCGACCGGACCCCGGGAAGGGCCGCCAGCTCGTCCCTGAGCGAGGCGGGAAAGCGGGAGTCGGGGTTGACGAAGTTGGCCGAGGCGCGAACGTAGATGTCGGAGGTGAGGACGTCGTCCATCCACCGGACCATCGAGGCCTTCGTCGACCCCATGTAGCCGCCGAGGCCGAGGACGAAGGCGATCGAGAGGGTGGTCGCCACGACCGTCCCGGCCGTCCGGCGGGGGCTTCCGAGGAGGGAGTCGGACGCGAGCTTCCCGGCCACCGGCGCCAGCCTGGCCAGCACGGGCGCGACCTTCCGGATGACGAACTGCGACGCCGGGGAGGCGAGGAAGGCCACGGCCGCTCCGAAGAGCCCGAGCGGGACGACGATGAGGGGGAGGCCATGAATCGGCGGCCGCCACGCGATGAGGCAGGCGACGGCCAGGAGGAGGCCACCGATCGCGAGACGCCGCCCCGGCGCCCGGACCGCCTGCGCCTGGAAGCTCCCCTTGGCGAACGCTTCCGTCGGCGAGATCCGCGCCGCGGCCATGGCGGGGCCCCACGCCCCGGCGAGAGAGGCCAGGAGGCCCAGGAGGACCGACTGCGCCGCGAGCGGCGCGTCGATCCGGGCGGTGGAGGCGTCGACGACGCCGTAGACCTGCGCGCTCGTCTGCTCCATCGCCCGGAGGAACCCCTCCGCCATCGAGGAGCCGAGGAGGAGGCCCAGGACTCCCCCGAGGAGGCCGAGGACCGCCGCCTCCACGAGGAAGAGGAGCGCGACCTGCCTCGGCGTCGCCCCGAGCGAGCGGAGCGTCCCGATGTCGCGGCGCCGCCGGTTCACGGCGACGGCGAACGAGTTGAAGATCAGGAACGTGCCGATCCCGAGGGCGAAGCCGCTCGAGACGTGGAAGCCCGCGACGAAGTTGGCGATCAGCTTCTCCAGCTGCGCCCCGCGCATCCCCGGCGTCTCGACGCGGAACGTCGGCCCGAGCGCCGCCTGCAGCTCCTTCGTCCCCTCGTCGAGCGTCAAGCCTTCCGCCAGGCGGATCTCGATCCGGTCGAACCGGCGGCCCCTGGCGAAGAGGTCTTGCGCTGCATAGACGTCCATCAGGATCAGGTTCCCGCCGAATGCCTCCGCGAACCCCTTCGGCGTCAGGAGGCCGCGAACCGTCACCTTCCGCATCCCCCGCGCCGTCCGGAGCGTCAGGGTGTCCCCCACCCTCAGCCCCGCCTTCGTGGCGAGCGGCCGGGCCAGCGCCACCGAGTCGGGCTGGGCCAGGAAGAGGAGCGGGTCGTCCAGGTCGGCGTCCTCCCCCTCGAAGCCGTAATCGCGCATCTCCCGGTCCCCGAGGAGGTCGACGCCGAGGACGAGCAGGCTCCCCAGCTCGCCCCTCTCGGGCACCACCACCTGCTCGATGACGGGCGACTGCGCCTTCACGGCACCGACCAGCCGGATCGTCTCGGCCAGCTCCTCCGGGACGCCGCCGTCGGCCACCACCTGGAGCTGCGCCTTCCCCGCCATCCGGTCGACCGTGCTCCGGATCCCGCCGATCAGCGTCCCCTGCGCTCCCCGGATCGCCGCGAAGGTCGCCACGCCGACGACGACGCCGAGGAGCGTCAGGAAGGTCTTCGCCTTGTTCCGCGACGCGTACGAGAGCGACAGCGTCGAGAGGAGGAACCTCAACGACTCACCGTCCGTGGTCCCCGACGAGGCGCCCGTCCCGGAGCTCCACGGTCCGGTCGCAGACCGCCGCGGCGTGCGGGTCGTGCGTCACCATGACGATCGTCGCCTTCCCCTCGTCGTGGATGGAACGGAGCAGGGCGAGGATCTCGGCCCCCCGCGCGGTGTCGAGGTTCCCGGTCGGTTCGTCGGCCAGGAGGAGGGGCGCCCCGGTCACGAGCGCCCGCGCGATGGCGACGCGCTGGCGCTCGCCGCCGGAGAGCTCGTCCGGCAGGTGCCGGCTCCGCTCCGACAGCCCCACCGTCCCGAGGGCCGCGGCCACGCGGGAGTCGACCTCTTTCCGCGCGACACCGGCGAGGTGGAGCGGCAGCGCCACGTTCTGGGCCGCCGTCAGCGTCGGCATCAGGTGGTAGGCCTGGAAGATGTAGGAGACGTGGGTCCGCCGGAAGAGGGAGCGGGCCTCCTCGCTCTCCTTCGTCAGGTCCCGCCCGGCGACCTCCACCGAGCCCGCGGTCGGGACGTCGAGGCCGCCCATCAGGTTGAGGAGCGTCGATTTCCCCGAGCCCGACGGCCCCACCACCGCCACCATCTCCCCGGCCTCGATCGAGAAGGAGATGCCCGAGAGGGCGGTCACCTGCGACTTGCCGTCGTAGACCTTGGAGACTTCGGTCAGGCGCAGCATCGGTCGAGAATCGGTGCGGGGGAATCGGCTGTCAAGGCGCCCCGCCCCGGGATCCCCGCGCCCTCGTTCAGCGGCCGGGAGTGGCAGTAGGATCGCGGAGGAGGTTCCCCCATGCGCCGACTGGCCCTCGCCCTGGTCCTGGCCCTGATCGCTTTCCCCGTCGCGTCCGCCCCACCGACCCCGGCCGCCACCCCCGCCGAGGCGAGGGCGTTCGTCGAGGGGGCCGAGGCGAAGCTCCTGGCCCTCTCGGTCGAGGCGGAACGGGCTACCTGGGTCCAGGAGAACTTCATCACCGACGACACCGAGACCATCGCCGCCCTGGCCGCCGAGCGGCGCGCCGCGGCCGCGGCCGGGATGGCCAAGCAGGCGACCCGCTTCGACGGCCTCGCCCTTCCGGCCGACGTCGCGAGAAAACTGGAGCTCCTGAAGCTCTCCCTCGTTCTCGCCGCCCCGGCCAACCCGGCCGAGAGCGCCGAGCTGGCCCGTCTGGCGGCCGGCATGAACGGGACCTACGGAAAGGGGAAGTACTGCCCTCCGGGCAAGGAGTGCCTCGACCTCACGGCGATCGATAAGCGGATGGCCGAGAGCCGGGATCCGAAGGAGCTGCTGGAGCTCTGGAAGGGCTGGCACGCCATCGCCCCGCCGATGAAGAACGACTTCGCCCGGGCGGTCGAGCTGTCGAACAAGGGGGCCAGGGAGCTCGGCTTCGCCGACACCGGCGCCATGTGGCGGAGCAAGTACGACATGCCGCCGGAGGCCTTCGCCAAGGAGGTCGACCGCCTCTTCCAGCAGGTGAGGCCGCTGTACCTCTCGCTCCACGCCTACGTCCGGTTCCAGCTACGGAAGCAGTACGGGGACGCGGTCGTCCCGGCCACGGGACCGATCCCGGCGCACCTGCTGGGCAACATGTGGGCCCAGACCTGGGGGAACATCTACCCGCTCGTCGCGCCGAAGGAGGGCGACCCCGGCTACGACGTGACCGTCATCCTCAAGGAGAAGAAGGTCGACGAGAAGGGGATGGTCCGCTACGGCGAGGGCTTCTTCACGTCGCTCGGCTTCGCCCCGCTCCCGGCCACCTTCTGGGAGCGGTCGCTCTTCACGAAGCCGCGGGACCGGGAGGTCGTCTGCCACGCCAGCGCGACGGACGTCGATTACGTCGACGACCTCCGGATCAAGATGTGCATCGCCATCACCGCGGAGGAGTTCGCGGTGGTCCACCACGAGCTGGGGCACAACTTCTACCAGCGCGCCTACAACAAGCAGCCTGGCCTCTTCCGCGAGAGCGCCAACGACGGATTCCACGAGGCGATCGGCGACACGATCGCCCTCTCCATCACGCCGGGCTACCTGAAGAAGCTCGGCTTCATCGCCGCCGAGCCGCCCGCGTCGAAGGACCTCGGCCTCCTGATGCAGATGGCGCTGGATAAGGTCGCTTTCCTCCCGTTCGGCCTGCTGATCGACCGGTGGCGCTGGAAGGTCTACTCGGGCGAGGTCCCGCCCGGGAAGTACAACCAGGCGTGGTGGGACCTCCGGCTCGAGTACCAGGGGGTCGCGGCCCCGGTCGCCCGCACCGAGGCCGACTTCGACGCCGGCGCGAAGTACCACGTCCCGGCGAGCGTCCCCTACACGCGCTACTTCCTGGCCGACATCCTCCAGTTCCAGTTCCACCGGGACCTGGCGAAGACCGCTGGCTGCACGGACGCCGTGAACCGCTGCTCGGTCTACGGCAACAAGGCGGCCGGGAAGAAGCTGAACGACATGCTGGAGATGGGGATGTCGAAGCCCTGGCCCGAGGCCCTCGAGAAGATCAGCGGCACGAAGACCATGGACGCGACCGCCGTCCTCGACTACTTCGCCCCGCTGCAGAAGTGGCTCGACGAGCAGATCCGGAAGGAGAAGATCCCGGTCGGCTGGTAGGCCGGCCCTGGTCTTCGCGGGAAGGGGCGGCCCGAGGCCAGAAAAATATTGTCACTTGACAAACGTGACAGTAACTGTCATATTTATGGAGTGAGCGACAGACCTTCTCCCTCCCCCTGGGGCATCGCGGAACTGGCCGAGCTGGGAGGGGTGAGCCGGCGGACGGTCCGGTACTACGTCCAGGAAGGTCTCCTCCCCGCCCCGCACGGCGTCGGGCGCGGAAACCACTACGGCCGGGAGCACCTCGACCGCCTCCTGGCGGTGAAGGCGATGCAGGAGAAGGGGTGGTCCCTGGAGAGGATCCGGGGCGAATCCGTCCCCCCCGCGGAGGGAAACGTGACAGTCACACTGGTTCCCCGGGAGGCCTGGGTGAGGCTGACCGTGGCACCGGGGATCGAAATCCACCTCGGGAGCGGGCGGCGGCTTCCGCCTCCCGGACGGCTGGCCGAGCTGGCGGCGACGTGCCGCGAGCTCTTCGGAGACGGGCCGGAAAGCGCGGAAGCCGGCAGCCCGTCCAAGGACGGAAAGGAGTGACCATGCCCATCGGAATGGCCTTGCCCGGGACGGAAGGAAAGGTCCGGGCCGGTCTCTGGGTCAGGGAGGCAGCGGACCGGCCGGCAGGGAACCGTGCGGAGCGGGAAGAGGTCCCGCTGGAGGGGGTCCAGGTGGAGGCCCACCTCAGGGACTTCACGGCAAAGGTGACGATCTCCCAGCGGTTCGTCAACCGCGGGCCGAAGCCGATCGAGGCGGTCTACGTCTTCCCGCTGGACGAGGGGGCCGCGGTCTCGGCCTTCGAGGCGGTGGTCGACGGCGTCCGCGTGACGGGGAAGTCGATGGAGCGCGAGAAGGCGTTCGAGCTGTACGACGACGCGATGGCCGCCGGCCACGGCGCCTACCTCCTCGACGAGGAGCGCCCGGACCTCTTCACGCTGAGCGTCGGGAACCTCCCGCCCGGGAAGGAGGCGCTGATCCGGATCACCACGGTGGCCGAGCTTCCCCTCGAGGGGGAGGCCATCCGCTTCACGCTCCCGACGACGGTCTCGCCCCGGTACGCCCCGGAGCAGGACCGGACGGGCGTCGGCCGCCCGCCGGCCGAGGCCCTGAACCCTCCGACCGCCTTTCGCGTCCCGTACGGCCTCGAGCTGGCCGTGACGATGGAGATGCCGTCGGCGATCCGGGGCGTCGAGTCGCCCACTCACCCTCTGTCGGTCGAGATCGACGGGACGAGGGCCACGGTGCGCCCCGGCGAACGCCTCACCGCGATGGACCGCGACTTCGTCCTGGTGGTGAAGCTGGAGGCGCCCCACGCGCCGCGGGCCGTCGTCGAGCGGGATCCGGCCGGCCGGCTCGCGGCGCTCCTCTCGTTCGTGCCGAAGCTCGACGAGAAGGCCCGGGGCCGCCGGCCCTGCGAGGCGATCTTCCTCGTCGACCGGTCCGGGTCGATGGGAGGGACGTCGATCGCCGAAGCGAGGAACGCCCTCCAGCTCTGCCTCCGGAGCCTCCCAGCCGGGTCGCGCTTCAACGTCGTCGGCTTCGGGTCGACCTACCAGAGCCTGTTTCCCGAGAGCCGCCTCCTGGACGACGCCAGCCTCCAGGAGGCCAGCCGCCACGTCGCCGCGATGGACGCCGACCTCGGGGGGACCGAGATCCTCCCCGCCCTCGAGGCGGTCCTGGGGGCTCCGGCCCTCGCGGAGCTGCCGCGGCAGCTCTTCGTCCTGACCGACGGCGAGGTGACGAACACCGACGAGGTGATCGCGGCCGCCGCCGCCCACTCCGGCCGGGCCCGCGTCTTCGCCTTCGGCATCGGCGCCGGGTCGAGCGCCCACCTCGTGAGGGGGCTCGCCCGCGCGGGGCGCGGCGAGGCCGAATTCATCGCCCCCGGAGAGCGGATCGAGGGAAAGGTGATGCGCCAGCTCGGCAAGGCGCTCGCCCCGGCCCTGACCGACGTCAAGGTCGACTGGGGAGGGCTGGAGGCGACCCAGGCGCCGCACGTCGTCCCTCCCGTCTTCGACTCCGGGCGCATCCTCGTCTGGGCCCTCCTGGCCGGAGGCCGTGCCGCCACGGTGACGCTCTCCGCGAAGGGCCCGGACGGCCCGCTCTCCTTCCCGATCGCTCTCGACCCGGCCACGGCCGCGGCGGGCGACCAGATCGCCACGCTGGCCGCCCGGGCCCTCATCCGCGACCTGGAGGAGGGGGCCAGCCCGCTCTGCGGCAAGGGGGGCTCGCGCCAGGCGCGGGGACAGGCCGGCCGCGACGTGAGGGTAAAGGCCGAGATCGTCCGCCTCGGCACGGCGTTCGGCCTCGCCTCGCGCGAGACCTCGTTCGTCGCGGTGGAGCACCGGACCACGCCGCTCGGCGAGGAGGCCGTCCTCCGAAAGATCCCGGTCGCCCTGACGCGCGGTTGGGGAGGGACAGAAGCGCTCTTCGAGGGCCCCGGCCTGATCTGCAGGAGCGCCCCTGCTTCTCCGGCGCCGCCCGCCTCGATGGGCGCCAGTTTCGGACCTTCCCCCCTGCTCGACGTCGCCGGAAGCGCACCCGCCGCAAGGTCCAGCTTCCTCGGGCGGCTCATGCATCTCGGCGGCCAGGGCGCCGCGGGACGGCATTCTGCCAGCGTGCGGGAAAAGACCGCGAAGTTCCGCTCCAGCTCCCCGGTCCAGGGGCCTCTGCCGCAGGCCGAGCTGGAACCCGCCCCCGGCGAATCCGTCCGCCCCGTCGACCGGCTCGTTGCCCTCCAGGGAGCCGACGGCAGCTGGGACCTCACCGCGGAGTTCGCGAAGGCGATCGGGGCCCGGCTCCCCGCACTCGAGAAGCGACTCGCCGGCCTGACCGGAGATCCTTCCGTCGCCCGCCGCGCCCTCGCCACGGCGCTCGCGCTCGCGTGGCTCGAACGCCACGCCGCGGCCGAGAGGGACGAGTGGAGCCTCCTCGCCGAGAAGGCGCTCGCGTGGCTCGCCTCGTCGGGCGCCCGGGGAGCGGACGGCCGCTCGCTGGACGCGATCGCCGGAGAGACCCTCTGACCCTCCCCGAAGGGCCCGGCCCGGCGGCGAGGGAGGGGGGCGCGACGCTCCTCTCCCTCACGCCGCTCGTCGCTTTCGCCGAGCGTCACCAGGCGATCTTCTGGACCCTTCACAGCGTCTGGGCGCTCGGCTGGGGCATCGCCCTGATGGCGTTCGGTTCCAAGCGGACGTGGCTCCTTCGATACGGCCTGGCGTCGGTCGGCCTCGTCTGGGCCACCAGCCTCCTCCTCCCCGCGCTCCTTCGCCGCTCGTGGATCTCCGAAAAGCGGAAGGACCCCGCCCGGCGGGTCGTCCTCTGGGTCCAGAAGTGGCAGCTCCAGGGTCTCGCCTTCTTCGTCCTGCCTCTCTATCACCGGAGCGCGACTTACCCCTCCCGGAACACCCTCTTCATGATCCTCCTCGCCCTCGCCGCGCTCGCCGCCACGATCGACGTGATCTACGACGAGTACCTCACCCGCAAGGCTTGGCTCCTCGGGGTCTTCCTCGCCTTCACCGCCTTCGCCTGCGCGAACCTGACCCTCCCGATGATCTGGCGAGTCGGCGACCGCTGGACCCTGGCGGTCAGCGCCCTCCTGGCCACGAGCGTCTTCGTCTCGTTCTGGGCGCGCCACGTGAGCGAGAAGGGCCGGAGCCTCTGGCAGGTCGCGGCCGTCGGCCTCCTCTTCCTCCTGGTCGTCACCGTCTGGCTGCCGGTCGTCCCCCCCGCGCCGCTCCGCCTCGTCTCGGCGGCCTTTGGAACGTCGCTGTCGGAGGACCGCCTCGACGTCTCCACGGCCCTTCCCGCCCTCTCCCCCGCGAGCGAGGGACTCCTTCACCTCGTCGCCGCCATCCAGGCCCCCGCCGGCCTCGCCGAGGGGGTCCGGCACGTCTGGTCGCTGGACGGGAGGAAGGTCTCCGAGAGCCGCCTGATCGGGATGACTGGCGGACGGGCCCAGGGGTTCCGGTCCCGGTCGTCCGCTCTGCTCCGCGGCCTCGCCCGGGGCCAGCGGGTCCGCGTCGACGTCGAGACCGGCTGGGGACAGCTGATCGGGCGCGCCGAGATCGAGGTCCGCTGAGGAGACGGGGGAGTCCTTCCCTGCTACCCCGGCGGGCGCCCCGGGGGTATGCTTTTGGGGATTCGCCCGCGCGCGGTCCAGCGCGGCCGGCAGCCACGGAGGACTCATGCCGCACACGATCTTCCACCCCAGTTACGTCCCCCACTCCCCCGCCCTGCGAACTCTCCTGCTCCTCGGCCTCCTGCTCGCCCTGGCGGCCCTCCTGGCCGTGCCCGCCGGCGGCGTCTAGCGAGGTCCCTCGGGTCCGAACGCGGCTCGCGGTGGAGCGGTCCGCGGTACGCTTCCGCCCGTGAAGAGGCAAAAGCGCACCTTCTCGCCCGCCCGCGGACTCCCGGCGGCGGCGCTCGTCGTGGCGGCCGTCGCCTCTGCCGCCCCGTTCGACCTCCTCGCTGCCGGGGCCCTGGCCGTCGACGACGGCAGGAAGCCGACCGGCGCGAAGCCCGGCGAGGCGCTCCGGGGTCCCGGCACCCGGCCCTGACAGACATGAACGCCATCGAATGCCTCTCCCCCGACCGCCTCGCCCCGATCCTCGAGCGGAAGCGTAGCGGGGACGCCTCGGCAGCCCTCCCCCGCTTCCCGCTCGACGCGCTGCTCATCTCGATCCTCGAGAAGGCGAACGAGTTCGTCCCGTCGGCCGCAGGGTCGATCCTGCTCGACGACCCCCTGCTCAAGAGCGACGGCCAGACGTCCCGCAAGGAGCTGGTCTTCGTCTGCTGCTTCGGCCCGGCCGCCCGCTCCTTCGTCGGGGAGCGGGTCGCGATCGAGACCGGGATCGTCGGAGCGGTCTACCGGACCGGACATTCGCGTGTCACGAACGACGCCTACGGCAGCGCCGAGTTCGCCGGCGAGTTCGACCGCCGTTCCGGCTACTCGACCCGGTCGGTCCTCTGCGTCCCGATCCGCATCGGGGGGTCGATCTGCGGCGTCATCGAGCTGATGAACCGGCAGGACGGGCGGGGCTACCGCGAGGAGGAGAAGGAGCTGCTCGAGATCTTCGCCGGCTACATCTCGTCCACGATCCAGAACGCGCTCGACGCCAAGCGGATCGCGATGATGGTGCGGCGCGACGACCTGACCGGGCTGTCGAACGACCGGGACCTCCACGAGCGGCTCCCCGCCGAAGTGGACCGCGCGATCCGGGACGGGCGGCCGCTGTCGGTCGTCTTCCTCGACCTCGACCACTTCAAGGAGGTCAACGACCGGCACGGGCACCTGGCCGGGACCATGACCCTCGGCGAGTTCGGCCGGCTCCTTCAGGACGTGGTCCCCTCCGAGGAGGCCCTCCTCGCCAGGTACGGGGGCGACGAGTTCGTCGCGGTCCTCCCGGGCGCCGGCCGGGAAGCCGCCCTCGCGACCGCCGAGTCGATCCGGTCGGCCACCGAATCGCACGTCTTCCTGAGCTCCCCCTGGGGAGACCACGAGCCCCCTCTTCACCTCGGGGGGATCGTCACGGCCAGCGTCGGCGTGTCGACCCTGGAGGCCCGGAGGGACCGTCCCCCCGGGGAGTCCTCCCTCCGTGTCGGCATGCGCCTCATGCAGACCGCGGACCAGGCCATGTACCTCTCGAAGGGCCGCGGCAAGAACGCGGTGACGGCCCTCCCGTTCGACACGGGGGAGTCCGGCGGGAACCGGCGGACGTGAGAGCGGCCTCCACGATCGTGCCCCGCGTCGCCCTCGCGGCCCTCCTGGCCATCCTGCCGCTCGTCCCGGGCCCGGACGGGAAGGCCGAGGATTTCACGGAGACGAAGCGTTTCGTTTTCGACGGCACCGAGTACAGAATCCCTCTCTCCGGTGGAGGAGAGAAGGGGGTCGCGCGATGAGGTGGGTCGTCTTCAACCAGAAGGGCGGGGTCGGCAAGTCCACGATCACCTGCAACCTGGCGGCGATCTCGGGACGGCGGGGGCGGAAGACGCTGGTCGTCGACCTCGACCCCCAGGGGAACTCGTCCCAGTACCTGCTCGGACGGGAGACGGCGGCCAGCGCCGAGCCCCACCTGGCCACCTTCTTCGAGGAGTCGCTCGGCCTGGGGATCTTCAAGCGCGACGTGCGGGAGATGATCCACCCGACCCCCGTCGAGAACGTCGACATCCTCCCGTCCAGCCCTCTTCTCGAGTCGCTCCACGGGAAGCTGGAGGCCAGGCACAAGATCGGGAAGCTCCGCGCGGCGCTCGACGAGCTGGACGGCTACGAGGCGGTCTACCTCGACACCCCTCCCTCGTTCGGGTTTTTCACGCTCTCGGCCCTGATCGCCGCCGACCGCTGCCTGATCCCGTTCGACTGCGACGACTTCTCCCGACGCGCCCTCTACACGCTCCTCGAGAGCCTCCAGGAGGTCCGGGAGGACCACAACCCGGGGCTGCGGGTGGGCGGCATCGTCGTGAACCACTTCCAGTCGCGGGCCCTGCTCCCCCAGCAGCTCGTGGACGAGCTGATCGAGGAGGGGCTACCGATCCTGATGCCGTTCATCTCGTCGTCGGTGAAGGTCCGGGAGTCGCACCACGCCGCCAGGCCCCTCGTCGTCCTCGACCCGTCGCACAAGCTCTCCCTCGAGTTCGAGGAGCTCTTCACGGCGATCGAGAAGGGGAAGATGGCCGGCAGGAAGAAGGCAGTGGGGACCCGCGGGTAGGGGACCGCCGCCAGGCCCGCCCGGCGCGGACCCCGTCGCGGCCGGATCGCCGCGAAATGCCCCACTTTGCTTTGAGAGGCTCCGCGGAAGATACTTTGGGCAGCGGCAACCCTTCCGGCCGCGGGTACGACGTGGAGGCGTGATGAAGAGAGGCCTGGAAATGTTCGAGAAGCTCTTCGGGAGAACACTCCACGACCGGCGGGTGGGGCCGGACGGCCACGTTCGCCGCCGTGCCGCGGTCTGGCTGGCGGTTTCGGCGCTGCTCGGAGGCGCCCTCACGGCGCTTCCGGCACCCCTCGACGACTCGCCCTCCGGAGCGCGGGCCGGGGGACCGGAACGCGGAACCGTGGAAACCGCCCGGAAGGGGGCGGTCCCGTCGCCGCAGAATCTCGTCCCTGGCCAGTGGACCTGGGTCGGCGGCTCGGATTCGGTGAACCAGACGAGCATGTTCGGAAAGCAGGGCGTACCGGCTCCCGCGAACGCCCCCGGAGCCAGGACCGGCGCCTCCTCCTGGACCGACGCCGCCGGGAACCTCTGGCTGTTCGGGGGGATCGGCTTCTGGCGGGTGTCCAACTCGTACTTCAGCGATCTCTGGAAGTTCGACGTCTCGATCGGCCAGTGGACCTGGGTCAGCGGGTCGAACGTCTCGAATCAGCCCGCCACCTTCGGGAGCCTCGGAGTCCCGGCTCCAGGGAATACGCCCGGGGCGCGGACCAGCTCCGTCGCGTGGACCGACACGAGGGGCAACCTCTGGCTGCTCGGAGGGCTCGCCTACGCGCCGGGCGGGGCCGAGATCAAGAACGACCTCTGGAAGTACAACATCGCCAGCGGGATGTGGACCTGGGTCAGCGGGTCGAATCGCTCGAATCAGAGCGGGGTCTACGGGACGAACGGGACGGAAGCTCCGGGGAACGCTCCCGGTGCCCGATACGGGTCCGTCTCGTGGATCGACACCGGTGGATATCTCTGGCTCTTCGGGGGATTCGGAAACGCGGCGGTCGGCAGCGGGGAGCTGAACGACCTCTGGAGGTTCAACACCTCCAGCGGACAGTGGGGCTGGATCGGCGGCTCCAACCAGCCGAACAAGGCCGGAACTTACGGAACGAAGGGGGTCGCGGCTCCCGGGAACGTGCCCGGCGCGCGGGACAGCGCCGTTTCCTGGATCGACGCCAGCGGGAACCTCTGGCTCTTCGGAGGGTACGGGTACGCGTCGACCGGGATCGGCGACCTGAACGACCTCTGGATGTACGACGTGGGGGCGGGAAGGTGGATCTGGTCGGGAGGCTGGATTTCCGTGAACAGCCCAGGCACCTACTCGGTCCAGGGGTCGACGGACACCGCCATCGGGCCCGGGGCGCGGCGCGACGCCGTCTCCTGGAAGGACCCCAACGGCAAGTTCTGGCTCTTCGGGGGATTCGGGTACGGCGCGACGAACGCGAGCGGGGACCTGAACGACCTCTGGAAGCTCGACCCCCCGAACGGCGTCTGGACCTGGGCCGGCGGGACGAAAGACGTCAATCGGGGCGGCCGGTACGGAACGCGCGGGTCGTCGGACGCCGCGAACCTCCCCGGGACACGGTACGGTTCCTCCTCCTGGGCAGACGCCATGGGCAACCTCTGGCTCTTCGGGGGATACGGCTACTCGACCTTCGTGGACGGGTATCTCAACTGCTTCTGGACCTACGCGAACCCGGCCGGCTCCTCCACCTGCTCGCCTGACAGCACGAACCTCTGCCTCCTCGGCGGCCGCTTCAAGGTGGCGGTCGACTATGCCAATTACGGCGGGGACCACGGTCAGGG
The DNA here is from genome assembly GCA_903845115.1 of uncultured Acidobacteriota bacterium. Lineage (GTDB taxonomy): Bacteria > Acidobacteriota > Thermoanaerobaculia > UBA5066 > UBA5066 > CAIMWE01. Next base: position 24,517 of record CAIMWE010000085.1, read on the forward strand.
GAAGGCAGTCGCGCTCACCCCTGACGCCGGCTACTTCTGGTTCTCCGGCTCCTCGAACGTCGAGGTCGTGGCGAAGATGGTCAGCTTCTGCGGGGACGGCTCGAACAACGTCTCGGTCTACACCACCGGCCTGACCGACCTGGACGTCACGGTCCACGTGACCGACACGCGGACCGGCACGGCCAAGGACTACCACAACCCGCTCGGCACCGGCTTCTCGCTCATCCGGGACGGCCCGTTCGGCTGCCCCACCGGCGTGACGCCTCCCCTCGAGAATCTGACCGCGAGGGCCGCTCCCGACCGGATCGTCGAGACGACGAGCTGGGCCCCCCCGGCTCCCGCGGCCGGCGAGGCCTGCGTGCCCGACCAGGCGACTCTCTGCCTCCTGAACAACCGGTTCCAGATTCGGGCGGCCTATGCGCAGTACGGCGGGAAGACGGGGACGGGCCAGGCGGTCACCCTCACGTCCGACACCGGCACGTTCTGGTTCTTCGACTCCAAGAACGTCGAGGTCGTGGCAAAGATGGTCAGCTTCTGCGGAGGCGGCTCGAACAACGTCGGGATCTACTCCGGGGGCCTGACCGACCTCCAGGTCGAGCTGACCGTGACCGACACCCTCACCGGGCTCACAAAGACCTACAGCAACCCGCTCGGCACCCCCTTCCAGCTCATCCGCGACGGGCCCTTCACCTGCCCGTGATCAGCCGGAGGGTTTCCGGGTCCCCGGGGAGGGCGCCTTCTGCGGCGCAGGGAGGAGGGCGCTCGCGAACCGGATCGGCACGCCGAAGCTGGCGCCGCTGAACTCCGTAAGGATCGCGGCGTTGATGCCGATCACCCGCCCGTGCGCTCCCAGGATCGGGCCGCCGCTGCCGCCGAGCGTGGTCTGGGCGTCGTAGACGAGACGCCCCGGCAGGACGTCCGAGAGGTGTCCCTGCGTCGCGAGCGGCCGGATCAGGCCGAGGCGGGCGAGTTCGGCCGTGATCCGCTCGGTGTCACCCTCCGACGCCTCGAGGACGTTCCGGAGGACCGACTCGTCCAGCCGGGCCAGCAACACGTCGTGACCGGTCGGATAGCCCAGGAGGACGATCGGCTCTCCCGCGACCGCCGGAGAATCGCCCGTGTCGACCGGAAACACCGGGAGCCGGCCGAGCGGCGAGACACCGGACGAGCCGGGCCCGGCCTCTCCCATCTCCGCGGCGACCACGGCCACGTCGGCCTCGCTCGAGACCGAGACGACCCTGAGGTTGAAGGGGGTGGGGAGAGCCGGGAAGTAGGCGCGCAGCGAGCCCATCCTCGGTGAGTACCCCTTGCCGGCCAGCTCCCTGGCCGCCGCGTTCCGGAACCACGGCTCTGCGACATGGCGGTTCGTGAAGAGGATGCCGTCGCGCGACACGAGAAAGGCGGTCCCGGTGTAGCGGAGCCGCACGATCGGCCCCGTGCCGGCCCCTGAGAGGACCGGCCTCCCCTCGACGTCCGTCTCCGGGTTTCCCCTGTCGTCCAGCCCGGCGAAGCGGAGGGGCGCACCGGCCGCGTCGTGGAATCCGTAGGTTCCCTCGACGAAGGCCACCCCGCCCTGGAAGGCGCCGATCATCTGCTCGGCCCGCGACCGGTCCAGGTCGAATTCCCGGAGGTGACGCCGCGTGGCCTCCAGCCGTGCCTTCAGGCCGGCCACTTCCGTCCCCCCGGCGGCCGCGCGTGTCCGCGCCTCGGACAGCTCGAGCCTCAGCGTCCGCTCCGACTCCCGGAGCGCCTCGAGCTGGGCGGACACCGACGCCTCCCGCTCCACCAGCCGCTTACGTTCCTCCTGGATGGCGGCGAGCCGCACCACCCCCAGGTGACGGTCGACCATGAGCTGCGCCTTCAGCTGGACGATCTCCCTCTCGAGCCGGATCCGGGCCTGCCGGCCCTGGAGGAACAGGGCGACGACGACCACCAGGGCGAGGGTGGCCAGGGCCGTTCCCAGGATCGCCAACCGGCGAGCCATCCGGGCGGTGACCCGGGACCCGTGGCCGCGGGGGCCGGTCACGACCGGAGGCGGCCCCTCGCGCCGTCGAGGTGCCGCTCGATCTCCTCCTGCCGTTGCACGATGGCGGAGGCGCCCCCCCCGCCCGCCGCGTCCGCGGAGAGCTCGCCGACGAGGAGCCTCTTCAGGTCCATTCACTCACCTCGCGCCCCATCCTACGCGCCGGGCTCCGCCTCCGTTTCCTGGGGAATCGGCCTTCCGGACCGGCCTTCGCCGGCCGCCGGTGGTGGGCTAACATCCCGGCCGTGCGAATCAGCGACTCCGGTGGCCCGCCGGGGGGGGTGCGCGTGAGCAGCCTCGCCTGCCCCGAGGGGATCGTCCATACGGCGAGCGCGCCGGATTTCCTTCCCGTTCGCCTCCTGCGCGATCTCCAGCTCGACCGCCTCCGGGGGATCGTCCGCCGGGCTTACGAGAGGGTGCCCCTCTTCCGGGCGCGGATGGAGGAGCGGGGCCTGACCCCGGCCTCTCTCCGCGCGCTGGAGGACCTCGCGGCCTTTCCGTTCACGGTGAAGGCCGACCTCCGGGACACCTATCCCTTCGGCCTCTTCGCCAGCCCGATGGAGGAGGTCGTCAGGCTGCACGCCTCGTCCGGAACGACCGGCAAGCCGATCGTCGTCGCCTACACGCAGGCCGACCTCGACGTCTGGTCGGAGGTGATGCTCCGGACGTTCGCCGCCTGCGGCGTCCACCGCGGCGACGTCGTCCAGAACGCCTACGGCTACGGCCTCTTCACGGGAGGCCTCGGGGCGCACTACGGGGCCGAGTCGCTCGGCGCCACGGTGATCCCGATGTCGGGCGGCAACACCGAACGCCAGCTGATGGTGATGCAGGACTTCGGGGTGACGGCCCTCTGCTCGACGCCCAGCTATTTCCTCCACCTGCTCGAGCGGGCCAGGGAGACGAAGGCCGGGCTCGGCCAGCTCCGGGTCGGCGTCTTCGGGGCGGAGCCGTGGAGCGACGCGATGCGGTCGCGCATCGAGGCGGAGAGCGGCATCAGGGCGTACGACATCTACGGCCTCTCCGAGATCATCGGGCCGGGCGTCGGGAGCGAGTGCGGTCGGCAGGACGGGCTCCACCTCTTCGAGGACCATTTCTTCCCGGAGGTCGTCGATCCGTCGACGGGCGCGGTGCTGCCCGAAGGGACCGAAGGGGAGCTGGTCCTGACGACTCTCTCCAAGCAGGCGATGCCGATGATCCGGTACCGGACCCGGGACATCACGGCGATCCGCCCGGAGCCGTGTGAGTGCGGCCGGACCCTCCGGCGGATCCGCCGCATCTCCCGGCGCTCCGACGACATGTTCGTCATCCGCGGCGTCAACGTCTTCCCCTCCCAGGTGGAGACGGCGCTCCTGGCCGTGGAAGGGACGCTCCCTCACTACCAGATCGTCCTGACGCGGGAAAAGGGGCTCGACGCGATGGAGGTCCGGGTCGAGGTGACGCCGGAGGTCTTCTCCGACCGCATCCGCGCCCTGGAAGAGCTGCGCCACAAGCTCTCCCGCAGCGTCGAGCACACCCTCGGGATCCGGGCCGCCGTCACCCTCGTCGAGCCCCGCACGATCCAGCGGAGCGAGGGAAAGGCCAGGCGCGTCCTGGACCAGCGCGAGATCTAGAAAGGCAGGGCCATGCCGCTCGTCAAGCAGCTCTCGCTCTTCCTCGAGAACGAACCGGGCCACCTGAAGGTCCCCTGCCAGGCCCTGGGCCGCGCGGGGATCGACATCCTGACCATGTCGCTCGCCGATACGCAGCAGTTCGGCATCCTCCGCCTCGTGGTGGAGGAGTGGGAGCGGGCCCGGAGCGTCCTCCAGGAAGCCGGCTGCGTCGTGACGGTCACCGACCTCCTGGCCATCGAGGTTCCCGACCGGCCCGGCGGCCTGGCCGGGCTGCTCGAACAGTTCGAGGCCGCAAAGCTCGGCATCGAGTACCTCTACCCCTTCCCGTCCGGCACCCGCCGCGGGAGCATGCTCCTCGTCTTCCGCCTGGACGATCCCCTCGAGGCGGCGGAGCGCCTCCGCCGGCAGGGCGTCAGGGTCCTGGACCGCGCCGAGGTCCTTGCCCGGCTGGCCGGCTGACCTTTCCCCCGATCGCCCGCCGCCACGGGCGCCTATACTGGTTCCGTGGAGCGGCGTGGCGACCGGCGTCTTCCGGTCCGTGTCCCCGGGGTGAGGTGAGCCGATGGGACTTCCGACCTCTTTCGCCTCCGCCGAACGACGGTCCCCCCAGGAGATCCGGCGCCAGACCGCGGTCCTGACCGCCAACCCGATCGTGGGCCGGCTCCTCGACGGCTATCCCGAGCCCGCCGTCGTCCTGAATTTCGAGCGTCAGATCGTCCTGGCGAACGACAAGCTGGTGGCCCTGCTGGGCAGACCGCGCGAAGGATTCATCGGGATGCGCCCCGGCGAGGCCCTCGGCTGCATCCACGGGAAGGAGGAGGCGGGAGGCTGCGGGACGAGCGAGTTCTGCCGGGAGTGCGGAGCCGTCCTCTCCATCCTCGGCAGCCAGCAGAGCGGGGCGGTGGACGTCAGGGAGTGCCGGATCACGCGGGCCGCCCCCACGGGAGACGCGGCCCTCGACCTGAGGGTCTGGTCGACCCCCCTCGCGGTGGGCGGGGAGAGCTTCACCATCTTCGCCGTCCGGGACACCACCGACGAGAAGCGGCGGCTCGTCCTCGAGCGGATGTTCTTCCACGACGTCCTGAACGCCGTCGGCGGGCTCCGGTCGATCCTCGACTTCTGGTCCGAATTCTCGGGCGCCGACGCCCGCGAGATGGAGGAGACCGCACGGCAGCTCGCCGAGCAGGTGATGGAGGAGATCCAGGCGCACCGGGACCTCGCGACCGCCGAGAGCGGGGACCTGGCCCTCTCCCTGGCGACCGTGGATGCCCACGCTCTCCTGGCGAATCTCGCGCAGATCTACGGGCGCCACCCGGTGGCGACCCGGAAGACGATCGCCGTGGCGCGGATACGGGGGACCCGGACCTTCACCTCGGACGACGTGCTCTTGCGCCGCATCCTCGGGAATCTCCTGAAGAACGCCCTGGAAGCGTCGGCGCCGGGCGAGACGGTGAGCCTGGTCTTCGAGAGCGATCCGGCGCCGGCCTTCTCGGTCCACAACCCCGCCGTGATGACCGACTCCGTCCGGCGGCAGATCTTCCAGCGTTCGTTCTCGACCAAGGGGGCTTCCGGTCGCGGGATCGGCGCCTGGAGCGCGAAGCTGCTGGCCGAGGGCTACCTCGGCGGCACCCTCTCCTTCCGTTCCGCGCCGGGCGAGGGGACGACCTTCACCCTGGCCCTCCCCGCGTCACCCCGGGACCCCGGCGTCAGGGGAACTCCGAGCTAGTTCACGGGCCAGTCGTCGTGGCCGCCCGCATCCAGCGGCCCCGCTTTCGCCCTGGCCCTTTCCGCGGCCTCCTCCCGGGACACTGCTTCCTCCCTGGCCGCCTCGCGCGCCGCGACTCGCGCGGCAGCCTCCTCCTCGGCGGCCATCCGCGCCAGCTCGGCGCGGAACCGCCGGCGCCGCTTCCGGCCGGCCACGATCGCCATCACCGTGATCCCGAACCAGAGCGCCGCCCCGCTGGTGGCGACCGGGAGCCAGCGCCGCAGCAGGGTCTGGCGGGCGAGGAAGATCCCGTCGACGTCGGAGGAGGTCGCCCCGGTCGTCAGCCGGAGCGCCTCCTCGAACCGCTCGCCGCGCCTCATCCGGGAGAGCAGGCCGCGCGGGAGGCCCGGGCCGTACCGCTCGAGGAGATCCTGGACGAGCGCGCCGGCGAGCGCGTACGCCCTCCGGACGGCCGCTTCGTCCCCCCGGAACATCCCGTCGAGGCGGGCGAGCGGCACCTTCTCTCCCCAGAGGAGGTCCAGGGCGAGCCGGGTCCGGTCCTCGAGGCCCCAGGATCGGCCGGCCACCATCGCGACCCCCTCGTGGAACCACCGCGGGACCGGAAGGCCGCCGCTCGCGCGGGTGATGAGGACGTGCGCCACCTCGTGCGCCAGCACCTCCTCCAGGCCGCCGTCCGGGTAGACGGGGGTCCGCTGCGGGAGGAGGACGACGGTGGCCGACCCGAAGGCAAAGCCGGCGACCCACGTCGGGGCCCCCTGCGCCACGGGCGACGACTCCGGGACGAGCAGGACGTGGATCGGCGGGCCGGGCTCGTCGAGGCCCACCAGCGTCATCACGTCCGGGACCCACCGGTGCTCGTCGGCGAGGGCGCTCCTCGGCGCCGAGGCCCCCCGCTGGTCCTCGACGAGGAGCGCGGTCGGCTGCGCCGCGACCGGGACGGACACGCAGAGGGAGAGGCCGGCGGCCATCGCCAGGCGGAGGAGGACGGGCCGCGCCGGATCGGGCATTCCCCCGGATTCTGACGGATCCACCGGGACGCCATCCAGGGGGCCGACGGACCCGAAAACCCCGTCCCCCGGGTACGGTCTCGTCTCCGTCCTCGTGGAGCGGGGTACTAAGATCCCACGGACGCCAGGGTTCCCATTCTCGCGAAGGCCTTCCAGGGAGCCGGGCCGGAGGAGGAGAACGATGACCAGCTCGACGACGATCCGGCGGATCGCCATCTCGACCGGCGGGGGCGACGCCCCCGGCCTCAACGCCGTGATCCGCGCCGCTGTCCTCTCCGCCCTGAGCAGGGGATGGCAGTGCGTCGGCATCCGCGACGGCTACCACGGCCTCCTCAGCCCCGAGCAGTATCCCCAGGGCGGCCTGATCCCGCTGACCCGTGAGACGGTGCGCGGCATCACCGACGACGGGGGGACGATCCTCGGAACCACGAACAAGGGGAACCCGCTCCACTTCCCGGTGACCGGCCCCGACGGGAAGGTCGAGGACGTGGACCGGAGCGGCGAGCTGGTCCGCGCGTTCGCCCTTCACCAGATCGACGCCCTGATCTCGATCGGCGGCGACGGGTCGCTGGCCATCGCGGCGGTCCTGGCGAAGAAGGGGCTGCGCGTCATCGGCGTCCCGAAGACGATCGACAACGATCTCGACGGCACGGTCATCACGTTCGGCTTCGACACCGCCATCTCGTTCGCCACCCTCGCCATCGACCGGCTCCAGTCGACCGCCGACGCCCACGGGCGGGTGATGGTCGTGGAGGTGATGGGGCGCTACGCCGGCTGGATCGCCCTCTCCTCCGGAGTCGCCTCGAGCGCCGACGCCATCCTGATCCCCGAGGTCCCGTACGACCTGGCGTCCGTCGCGAAGCGGATCGACCGGTGCGAGGAGGAAGGGCAGAAGTACTCCATCGTCGTCGTGGCGGAAGGGGCCAAGCCCAGGGGGGGAACCGTCTCGGTCGCGAGGCCGAGCGAGGTGGGACGCGCCGAGCGGCTCGGCGGCGCCGGGGAGCGCGTGGCGGCGGAGCTGGAGGCGCTCACCGGCCGCGAGACCCGGTGCGTCGTGCTGGGGCACCTCCTCCGGGGCGGCAGCCCCACCGCGTTCGACCGGCTCCTGGCCCTCCGCTTCGGGGCGGCGGCCATCCGCGCGCTCGAGGAGGGGCGGAGCGGCGTGATGGTCGCGCTGGCCCCGCCGACGGTGAACTACGTGCCACTCGAGGTGGCGACGAAGCGGATGCGGGTCGTCCCGCTCGACTCCGACACCGTCAAGACCGCGCGGGACCTGGGGATCTGCTTCGGGGACTGAGGACGACCTCGACCTGGCTCCACCCCGCCCGCGCTCCCGGGCGCCTTCGCACCCTTTCCTCCACGCGCCCATACTCCTCCGGCATGACGGGAGGCATCCGGATCGCCGTTCTCTCCGACCTCCACCTCGAGGTCCGGCACCACCACCTCGTCCGGGACGGGCTCTCCGCCGAGCAGGCCCGCGAAACGCTGCGCCGCTCCGTCGGCGAGGCCATCGCTCCGGCCCGGAAGGCCGATCTGGTGGTCCTCGCGGGGGACGTCCACAACGGCCCCGCCGGGATCGACTGGGCGGCCCGGGCGTTCGCCGGACAGCCGGTCGTCTACGTGGCCGGCAATCACGAGTTCTACGAGGGGAGGATCCCGGGGCTCCTGCCGCTCCTCCAGGCTGCCGCCGGGCGCTCCGGCAACGTCACCTTCCTCGAGAACGCCGAGGCGCGCCTCCGGGTCCGCGGCCGCACGCTGCGGCTCCTCGGCTGCACCCTCTGGACCGACTTCTGGCTGTACGGCGAGTCCGGCGCCGCCCTCGCCATGCCGCTCGCGGAGGACCGGATTCTCGATCACTCCCGGATCGCCCTCGACGACGGCTCGAGGTTCCTCCCCGAGGACGCGCGCCGCCTGCACGCGGCGTCCCGAGCCTGGCTGGAGGAAGCGCTGGCCGAGCCGTTCGACGGCCCGACCGTCGTCGTCACCCACCACGCCCCCTCGCCGCGCTCCGTCGCGCCGCAGTTCGCGGGCGACCCGCTCTCGCCCTCGTTCGCGTCCGACCTGACCGGCCTGATCGAGCGGACGCGGCCGGCGCTCTGGATCCACGGGCACACCCACCACCCCATCGACTACCGCCTGAGCAGGACGAGGGTCGTCTCGAGGCAGTGGGGATACCCGAAGGAGCGCCTCCCGAGGTCGGCCGACCTCGTCGAGGTCTGACGCTCCGAGATCGGCGCCGGCTCGCGCGGCCGGGAAGATTAGAAGATTAGAGAAGATTAGGGTCAGGTCTTTAGGTTGTAGGTTACCGGCCGAAGAAGCCAGAGCGAGTGCGAGTGCGATCTCCACTCTTCTTCTCGACGCCCCTTCTCGTCCCGCCGCGGCGGGACGAGCCAGATCGTGGCCGATTGGGTCGATTGGGGTCGGGTCGATTGGGGTCAGATCTTGAGGTTGAAGGTTAC
>CAIMWE010000086.1 GCA_903845115.1 uncultured Acidobacteriota bacterium
CGGCCTCCCGTCACTTCCCGAGCTTCTCGAGGGCCGCCCAGCGGCGGTCGACCGTCCTGGGCTCCGGCCGCGGCGGGGCCTGGCGCGCGGCGGGCTGGGGACGCGGGCCGCGATCCTGCTCGCTCGAACCCGATGGCTGGGGCGGCGCCGGCTCCCGGAGCTTCATCGTCAGGGAGATCTGCCCCTTCTCCAGGTTCACCCCGAGGACCTTCACCTGGACCCGGTCGCCCGGGTTGACCACCTCGCGCGGGTCCTTCACGAACCGGTCGGCGAGCTGCGAGATGTGAGCCAGCCCGTCCTGGTGGACGCCGATGTCGACGAAGGCGCCGAAGTTCGTCACGTTGGTGACGATGCCGGGGCAGATCATCCCCGCCTCCAGGTCCTTTAGCTCCCGGATCCCGTCGCGGAACGAGAACGGGACGAACCCCTCTCGCGGGTCGCGCCCTGGCCGTTCCAGCTCCTTGACGACATCCTCGAAGGTGAAGGCGCCGAGCGACTCCTTCAGCGCGATGGACGGCTTCAGGAGGGAGGCGCCCGGGCCGAGGAGGTCAGAGACCCGCTTGCCGATCCCCTTCGCGAACGCCTCGAGCACCTCGTACCTCTCCGGATGGACCCCGGTGTTGTCGAGGGGATGGTCGCCGCCGGGGATCCGGAGGAAGCCGGCCGCTTGCTCGAAGGTCTTCTTCGTGAAGCGGGGAACCTTCAGCAGCTCCTGTCGCGACCGGAAGACGCCGTTCGTCTCGCGGGCCGCGACGATCGCCTTGCCGAGAGCCGGCCCGATGCCGGAGACGTGCGCGAGGAGGTGCGACGAGGCAGTGTTCAGGTTCACGCCCGCCTGGTTGACCGCCGAGTCGACCACCTGGTCGAGGCGCGTCCTGAGCGCGTGGGGCGAGACGTCGTGCTGGTACTGCCCGACGCCGATGCTCTTCGGGTCGATCTTCACCAGCTCGGCGAGCGGGTCCTGGAGCCGGCGCGCGATGGAGATGGCTCCGCGGATCGTCAGGTCGAGGTCCGGGAACTCCTCGCGGGCGGTCTCGCTCGCGCTGTAGATGCTGGCCCCCGACTCGCTGACCAGGACGACCGGGACGTCGGCCCCCGCCGCGGCCAGCGCCGCACGCGCGAAGGCCTCGGCCTCCCTCCCGCCGGTGCCGTTGCCGACGGCCACGCACCGGATCGAGGCCGCCTTCACCGTCTCGACCAGGGTCCTGGCGGACCTCTTCTCCTGCTCCTCTCCCTGGAGGTGGAGGACGGTCGATGCGACGTACTTCCCGGCACCGTCGATCACCGCCACCTTGCAGCCGGTCCGGATGCCGGGGTCGATCCCGAGGACCGCCTTCGACCCGAACGGGGAGGCGAGGAGCACCTTGCGGACGTTCTCGGCGAAGACGTGGATCGCCGCCGCGTCGGCGACCTCCTTCAGCGCCCCGTGGACCTCGGCGTCGATCGAGAGGAGGACGTGGGCCTTCAGGGCCGACCGGGCGGCCTTCTTCAGGAAGGGCCGGGCGACCGTCTCTGCGGCGGCCCCGGCCGCCGTCTCGAAGCAGGCGAGGAGCCGTTCCTCGAAGCCGGGATGCTTTGGCGCGTCGCCCAGCGACAGCGACAGCTCCCCCTCGAGGAAACCGCGCCGCATGGCCAGGTACCGGTGCGAGCTCTCGGGCTTCATCAGCGAGGCGACGGGCTCGCGCGAGTCGAAGTAGAGTTCGAACTTGCTGGCGGGCTTCGCCTTCTCCCCCTTCGCCGAGACGAGGGCGCCCCGGTCGAACGCCTCGCGCCTCACGAACTGGCGCAGCTCCTCGGTCTCGGAGAGCCGCTCCACCAGGATCTCCCCGGCTCCCTTGAGAGCGGCCGCGGCGTCGCCGAAGCCAGCCTCGGCGTTCAGGAAGGAGGCGGCCTTCTCCTCCGGCGTCTCTCCTCCGGCGGCGGCACCGTGGCCCACGTCCCAGAGCCATTCGGCCAGGGGCTGGAGTCCCGCCTCCCGGGCGATGACCGCTTTCGTCTTCCTCTTCTTCTTGAAGGGGAGGTAGATGTCCTCGAGCGTCGGCAGGTCGTACGTCTTCGCGAGGCGGTCCTTCAGCTCGGGGGTCAGCTTCCCCTGGGCCTCGATCTCCTCGAGGATGAACGCCTGGCGCTTGACGATCTCGTCCCAGCTCCTGCGGGACTCCAGGACGTTCTCGACCCCGACCTCGTCGAGGCCTCCTGTCGCTTCCTTCCGGTACCGAGCGATGAACGGGACGGTGGCGCCGCTCGAGGCGAGCTCGAGGACGGCGGCGACGGAGCGGGCGGGGATCTCCGGGTGCTTGCTCTCGAGCCAGGTTTCGAAGTTCACGCCGGATGATCGCAGATCGCGAGCGGCCCCGTCTGGACATGGGACCGGGGGACGGCCGGATCGCGGACCGCTCGAGGTGATTTCCGAGGAGGCGGCCTTGCGCGGGGGACCTGGCGGACGCATATTGCCCCTGTAGCTCCCTTTCCGGATACCCGGGGGTGAGGTCGTCACCTTCGTCCCCTGGGGAAGCGGGGAAGAGGAGAGAGGCCTACGTGCTCTCTTCGAGACCGGTGAAGCTCATGGTCACGGGAACCGCCTTGCAGGCGGCAATGTCCGTTCCGTCTTCGCGTCACGAGAAGGAGGCAGTCATGTTCCGGCCCGGACACTTCGGCTCTCATGGATCCTGGACACTCTTCACCCTGGCGACTTTCCTCGCGGCAGCCCTCGTCTCTCCGGTCCTGCTGGCGGGGGCGAACTCCTGGACGGCCATCGGGCCGCCGGGGGCGGAAATCCGGGCGCTCGCCATCTCTCCTTCCAACTCCGTGATCATCTGCGGAACGTCGACCGGCTGGGCATCGACCCTGGACGGCGGCGCCACCTGGCGCTCCAACAACAATGGCTTCCCACCCACCTTCGTCGTCTTCGACCCTTCGAACGGCGCCATCATCTACCAGTCCTCCTACGACTTCCTGTGGCGATCCGAGGACGCAGGCTCGACGTACGCCCAGGTGGCCTCGGGCATGGCCTACAGCGTGGCCCTGGACTCCTCGAACCCGACCGTCGTCTTCGCGGGGTTCGCCGGCTCCATCGACAAGAGTACGGACCGGGGCCTCACCTGGCTTCCGGTCTACCAGGGGTCCGGGCTCTTCGACCGCATCGTGATCGACCCGAGCCACCCGAACGTCGTCTACGCTACCGGGCAGGGGAAGAGCTTCCTCAAGAGCACGGACGGGGGAGGGACGTGGGCGAGCCTGCCAATGCCATCGGCTGCCGGCTTCTCGATGGCCGCCGTTCACCCCACGAACTCGAGCGTCTTCGGCTTCGTGGGGGCGACCACGTCGGGCCCTGCCGGCGTCGGCAAGAGCACCGACGGCGGGGCGACCTGGACCCGGCCCGGCAACAACGCGACCTCGGGCACCATCCTCCTGCTCGACTCGAAATCGCCGGACCTTCTCTACGTCGCCGGCCCGGCCGGCTTCTCGTATTCGGTCGACGGCGGCGCCACCTGGACCGCCCTCAATACTGGGCTGACGAACACGAACCTCCTGTCCCTCGGGATGGACCCGTCCGACCACAAGAAGCTCTACGCCGGGACGGCCGGGGCGGGCGTCTTCGCCATGACGTTCACCCCCCCGGCGGTCGCTTCGATCCAGGTCACGTCGCCAAACGGAGGCGAGGGGTGGGCGCAGGGAACGACGCACCCGATCACCTGGACCGCGAGCGGCTCGATCGCGAACGTGAAGCTCGAATACTCGGTCTCCGGGAGCTCGGGGCCCTTCACGACGATCGCCGCCAGCGCCCCGAACAACGGCACCTACTCCTGGACGATCCCGGTCCAGGCACCGACGGCAAACGCCTTCGTCCGGGTGAGCGACGCGGCGGGGACGGCGTCCGATACGAGCGACGCCGCGTTCGCGATCACCGGCTGCTCCGGCATCCTGGGCCTCGTCCCCCCGGTCGGTGACTCCTTCGCGGGCACCGGCGGCAGGGGAAGCGTGAGCGTCAACGCGACGGCGGGATGCCCCTGGACGGCGGCGAGCCAGGCAGCCTGGATCGCCATCGAGTCGGGGTGGACCGGCTCCGGCCCGGGGACCGTGACCTACTCCGTCGCCCCGAACCTCGGCTCCTCGCTGCGGACCGGGGCGCTCGTCATCGGCGGGCAGACCTTCACGGTGAGCCAGACGGCAGCAGCGGCGGGGACCGAAGCCGTTCTCTTCGTCCCGATCGTCCTCGACGTCCAGGGCGTCGGCACCTCTCACTTCACGTCCGAGCTGACCCTGACGAACCGCTCGACCCACGATGCGTCCGTCCGGCTGACGTACACCGGAGCCGCGGACCTGGGCGGCGGGGGCGGCACCGCGACGATCGTTCTCCCCGCGGGGAGGCAGCGGATCGAGAGCGACGCGATCGCCATGCTCAAGTCGCTCGGCGTCCCGATTCCCGACTCCGGGAGCCGGGGTGGCACGCTGACGGTTGGCTTCGGCGGCGTCTCCTCGGTCTCGGAAGCGGCCGCCACCGTGCGGACCACGACCCCCGTGACGAACGGGCAGGCCGGCCTGGCCTATTCGGGGATCCAGGGCTGGAGGACCCTGACGGGCCCCAGCTACCTCTGCGGCCTCCGCGAGAACGCGACGGACCGCTCCAACGTGGCCTTCCAGAACGCGGGGTCGCCCTCCGAAGGGAGCATCACCCTCCGCGTCACGGTGCAGTCGGGCGATAGCTCCAGCTCGGTCGTCCTGCCCGACGTCGTCCTTTCCCCCGGCGGCTTCAAGCAGATCAACTCGGTGCTCGGAGCGAACGGAATGTCTAACGGATACGTGAAGGTCGAGAGGATCGCCGGGACGGCTCCCTACTACGCCTACGGCATCATCAACGACGCGTCCAACTCGGACGGCTCCTTCGTCCCCCCGCAGCCCGAGACGACCGCCGCCGTGACTGGCCTGACCCTTCCGGTGGTGATCGAGGCGAGCGTGTACACGAGCGAGCTCGTCGTCACGAACTGGAGCACGCGGCAGCGGAGCCTCACCCTCTCGTTCGTGTCGGACCAGGTGGACCGTCCCGACCACACCGCGTCGGCCACGCTCGCGCTGGGGCCGAAAGCCCAGACGATCCTGCCGAACGTCTTCCAGTACTTCCGGGACCAGGGAGCGCAGGGGATCGGCCCGGCCGGCTCCGGGTACGTCGGCGCCCTCTTCGTCACGGCGTCGGACGGGGATGCGCAGGGGCTCTTTGTCGGGGCCCGGACGTCGTCGCCCGGAGGAGGGGGCCGGTACGGCCTCTTCTACCCGGCGACCCCCAACGGCCAGGGGAAGACCGACGTGGCGTGGGTCTGCGGCCTCCAGCAGAACGCCACGACCCGCACGAACCTGGCGATCGTCAACACCGGCGAGGCGGGGAGCGGCGACGACCTCTTCGCGATCGACATCTACGAGGGGGCGACCGGCCGGCTCGTCCACACGGAGACCGGGATCACCATCGGGGCGAAGCGGTGGTGGCAGCAGAACGCCGTCCTCGCGACCTGGGCTCCGGGGGTGACGGACGGCTACGCCGCCGTGCGCCGCGTCGCCGGCCAGAATCCGTTCCTGGCCTACGCCGTCGTCAACGACGGGGGCGTTCCACAGAAGCGAAGCGACGACGGGGCGTACCTGGCCGCGTCGGAGTAGGAGCAAGGAAGGGGGGCGAGGGCCGGCGATGAGCCCCCGGGGACCGGCTCCCGCGCTACAGAGTCTCGACGAGCTTCGTGTAGGGCTCGCAGAAGCCCGCGAGCGTGACCGCGAAGCCCTTCGGCGCCGAGCCCGCGACGGCCGAGGTGCCTCGGCCGCACCGGACGATCCTGGTCGGGACGTCGACCACTCCCCGCGGGAGGTGGAGCTTCATCTCCTGCTCGGTCCCGACGGCCGGCATGGCGTCGGCCAGGACGTAGAAACCGGTCATCGAGAGCTCGCGGGTGAAGGCGGTGCGATGCTCCCCGGTGGCGTCGATGTATTCGATCAGCAGGCGTTTCTTCTTCCGCGGAAACGGGGCCGTCGACATTCGTCCGGATGATAGCCGATGCGGAGATTCTGCTAACGCCCTCCGCGCTCCTGACCAATAATCCCGCGCATGATCGTCATCTTGGAACCCTCCCTGGCCGCGGACTCTCCCGAACGGACCCAGCTCCTCGACCAGCTCACCGCCTTTCCCGGGATCGAGGCGCGGGTGCACGAGGTCCGCGGCGCCGAGCAGCTCCTGACCGAGGTCTACCTGATCGGCAACACCGCCCGCCTCACGCTGGAGGAGGTGAAGGCGCTGCCCGGCGTGGAGCGCGCCATCCGGGTCTCCGAGGAATACCGGATCCTGGGCCGGCACAAGGACGAGCACCGGGTGATCGGGTTCGAGTACAACGGCGTCTCCTTCGGGCAGGAGAGCCTGAACGTCTTCGCCGGCCTCTGCGCGGTCGACACCCGCGAGCACGTCGAGATCATGCTGAAGGCCTTGAAGGAGCAGGGGCAGACCTGTACGCGGATGGGGGCCTACAAGCCGCGGACGAGCCCCTACGCGTTCCAGGGGCACGGCAAGGAGTGCCTCCCGTGGGTCTTCGAGCTGGCGGGGAGACACGGCATCCGCGTGATCGCGATGGAGGTCACCCACGAGAGCCACGTCGACGAGATCTCGGAGGCGCTGGCGACGACCGGCCATCCGACCGGCGTGATGGTCCAGATCGGGACGCGCAACATCCAGAACTTCGAGCTCCTCAAGTCGGTGGGGCGCCAGCAGGAGTTCCCCATTCTCCTGAAGCGGGGCTTCGGGATCACGTTGAACGAGTCGCTGAACGCCGCCGAGTACCTGGCGAGCGAGGGGAACTCCCGGGTCGTCTTCTGCCTCCGCGGGATGAAGACGAACATGGGCGACCCGCACCGCAACTTCGTCGACTTCTCGCACGTCCCGGTCCTCCGGCGGCTCACCCGGATGCCGGTCTGCATCGACCCCTCCCACTCGGTCGGGTCGCGGGAGCGGTCGCCGGACGGGATCCTGGACCTGATGCACGTCACCGCCCAGGGCATCGCAGCCGGGGCGAACATGGTCCTCGTGGACTTCCACCCCTCCCCGACGAAGGCGCTGGTGGACGGTCCCCAGGCGCTCCACATGGACGAGCTGAGGTGGTTCCTGGACGACGTCGCGCTCGCGCGGGAGTGCTACCTGAAGAGGCAGGCGCTGGCCCGGAGCCACGCCGCGGGCCGGAAGAGCTGAGTGAAGCGCCCGGCAAGGACCGCGATCCTGGCGGCCGCCCTCGCCCTGTCGCTGACGGCCGCGGCGGCCCCGCCTCCGGGAAGCGCGGCGGCTTCTCCGTGGAGCGCTTCTGCTCTCTGGGACACGTGGCCTTCGGCCCGTGTCTCCGGGCCCGACCCATGGGCCCTCAAGCACGCCGGCCTCCGCGCCGCCCTGGACCTCCTCCAGGCGCGGCAACCGGGGCTCTTCGTGGTCGAGCAGGAGGGGGTCTCCTCGGAGGGGCGGAAGATCCCGCTGCTCCGGCTGGGGAGCGGGCCGACCGGCGTCCTCCTCTGGTCGCAGATGCACGGCGACGAGCCGACCGCCACCTCGGCGCTCCTCGACGTCCTGAGCTGGCTGGGAGCTCGTCGGGGCAACGCGGCGGTGGAGCAGCTCCTCTCCCGCCTCACGATCCGGATCATCCCGATGCTCAACCCGGACGGAGCGGAGCGGACGCAGCGCCGGACAGCGGAGGAGATCGACATCAACCGCGACGCCCTCCGGCTCTCGACGCCCGAGGGGCGGTTCCTGAAGTCGGTTCGCGACCGGACGAAGCCGGTCGCCGGCTACAACCTCCACAACCAGGGCCCGAACGTCGCGGCCGGCAAAGGGGGCGAGCAGGTGGCGATCTCGCTCCTCTCGGTGCCGGGGGACGAGGCGCTCTCCGAGACGGAGGGGACGAGGCGGACGAAGCGGCTCGCGGCGATCGTGAACTCCCTCGTCACGCCGATCGCGCCAGGGCGGGTCGCCCGGTACGACATGGACTACACGGCGCGGGCATTCGGCGACTCCATGACCCGGTGGGGGACGCCCACGCTCCTGATCGAGACCGGCGGCTGGGCCGGGCCGGACGAGGCGGCGCGGCTGGTGCGGCTCAACTTCGTGGCGCTCCTCGGGTCGCTCGCGGCGCTCGCGGACGGCTCGGTCGACCAGGTCGATGTGGCCGACTACGCGCGGATTCCGCTGAACACCAGGGACTCGCTCTGCGCCCTGGTCGTCCGGGGCACCCGGCTCGCGACCGGGCGGGGGCTTCCGCCCTTCACGGCCGACCTCTCGTTCGCCGTGCCCGGTCCGTTCGCCGGGGAGGCGCCGCGGCGCCGGGAGCCGGGGATCGTCGAGGTGGGGGACCTCGCTCATCTTCGCGGCCTCGCCGAGCTGGACGCCACAAAGCTCCTGGCCATCCCCTGGCCGGCCACGGAGGCTCCGGAGGAGTGGACGGAGCTCCAGGCGACGCTCGACTCCAGGGGCCTCGTCGACGCGTCCGAGGCCAGGCTCCTTGCCGCGGTCCGAGCCCTGGGCGAGGCGGCGGTCGCCAGGTCCGGCTTCGCCGGGCCGGTCCTCCTCTACCGGGAGGGGGTCGACGGGAAGCTGACGCTCGCCGGCGCGATCATCCGCGGACGCGTGGTCGGAGAGGGCCTGACGCCGCCGCTCCCGTCCGCTCCCGCGAAGTGATCCAGGAATCGGCGTCCGGAAGGGTAGGCCCGAGGGGCCGCAGGGAAACCGGACACGGGTTCCCCTGATTCAAGTTGGCCGCCCTCGCGCCTCTCTCATCCCGGACGATACGAGCTGAATCGCGGCTCCCACTGGGCCTTCCGGATCACCCGCTCGTACTCGTCGTCTTCCAGCATCCGGCCGAGGCCCGCCTCCCGGGCCTCGATGGCCACGGCCTTGGCGACCGCGAGCGAGACGGTCCGGATGTCCACCATCTCGGGGAGGAGGAACCCGTTCGCCTCCTGCGTCGGCGAGACCATCCGGCTGATCGCCTTCGAGGCCGCGATGAACATCCGCCCGGTGATCCGCGGCGCCTGGGCGACGAGCGCCCCGAGGCCGAGCCCTGGGAAGATGTAGACGTTGTTGCACTGGGAGGTGTGGATCGTCCGGCGGTCCCACTTCAGCGGCGGGAACGGGCTGCCGGTAGCCAGGAGGCCCCGTCCTCCGGTGGCGGCGGCCAGCTCCTCGGGAGTGCACTCGGACTTCGACGTGGGGTTCGACAGCGCGAGGACGATCGGGTGGGCCGCGTTCTTCACCAGCTCGCTCAGGATCTTCGCGTCGAAGAGGCCGCGCTGCGCCGTCACGCCGATGAGGGCGGTCGGCTTCGCGTTCCGGACGACGTCGTCCAGCGAGATCTTGTTCGGGTCGTCCAGCTTCCAGCCGGCCACGTTGGCCCGCCGCTGGCCGTACGGGAGCTGCTGCTCCTCGAGGCCCGGCGTGTCCTCCATCAGGAGCCCGGGCATGTCGAGGGCGAAGAGCCGGGCCCGGGCCTCCTCGTCGGACAGCCCTTCCTCCAGGAGCATGGCGCGGATGTTCCGGGCGACGCCGGACCCGGCCTGCCCCATCCCCACGATGACGAACCGCTGGTCGCGGAAATTGCTCTTCTGGGCCCGCACACCGGTCATCAGCGCAGAGAGCGCCACGGCCCCGGTCCCCTGGATGTCGTCGTTGAACGAGAGGATCCGCTTGTAGTAGCGGTCGAGGTTCTTGAAGGCGGTGTGCTTGGCGAAGTCCTCCCACTGGAGGAGGGCGCCCGAGAAGTTCCGCTGGACCCCCAGGACGAAGCGCTCGACCATGTCCTCGTAGTCCTGGCCGGTCAGCCGCGGGCGGCGGTGTCCGAGGTAGAGCGGGTCGTTCAGGAGCCGCTCGTTGTTCGTCCCGACGTCGAGCATGACCGGGAGGCAGCAGGCCGGGTGGAGGCCGCCGGCCGCCACGTAGAGGCTCACTTTCCCGACGGGGATCCCCATCCCGTCGGCCCCGAGGTCGCCGAGGCCCAGGATCCGCTCGCCGTCGGTGACGACGATCAGGGAGATGTGGGGCTGGGAGATCGACTGGAAGATCCGGTCGATGTGGCCGATGTTGTCGGGGGTGATGTAGGTCCCCCGGAAGCGCCGGGCGATGCGGCTGAGCTGCTGGCAGGCCAGCCCGACCGTCGGTGTGTAGACGATCGGCACCATCTCGGTCAGGTTCTCGACCAGGAGCCGGTAGAACAGGGGCTCGCTCCGGTCGAGAAGGCTCGAGAGGAAGAGGTACTTCTCCAGGTCGTCCTGCTTCCGCCGGAACGACTCCAGGCTCTTCTCGAGCTGCGACTCCATCGTCGAGACGGCGGCGGGGAGGCGGCCGTCCAGGTCGAGGGCCAGCCTCTCCTCCTTCGTGAACGCGGACCCCTTGTTCAGGAACGGGTCGTTGAGGAGCTGCCGGCCCCGGAGGTAGACCTCGTAGTACTCCTCTCCGGTGAGCGGGTCGATCTTGAAAGAAAAAGTCTTCATTGTTTCCCTCTCGTGAGGCGGATCGCGAGTATAGACGCGGCCTGAAACCGGCGCCCGTCGCCATCGGGCGGAGGCTCCCGGCCGTTCGAGGTCGAGGCGAGGAGATGCCGGGCGGTGAAGCGTCCTCTCCCGGCCACGCCGGGGAAACGCCTCCGGGCGCTCTTTCCCGTCCGGAGGACTCCATCCGGTGCAGAGCGTGAGGGGGCTCACCTCTCTGCCGGGACCCGCGTGAGCGCCAGGCCTGGCACGGCATTGCATCAGGGAGGGAGGACCCGCGAGGGCCCGAGAAAGATAGGAGGAGGTCGCCATGAACAAGAGCCTCACCACACTGACCGTCGCCGCGGCACTCGCGGCGAGCCTCGCTGCGGCGCTCCCGGCCGAGGGGCACGGATTCCCCGGGATGCCACTCCCGCCGCCCCTTCCGTTCGTCCACGTCCGCCCGCCCCTGCCGCTTCTCCCGGCTCTCCCCCCGCCGCCGTTCTTCGTCGGGCCGGTCCGGCACGGGCAGGCCTGGCTCCCAGACCGGTACTACGGCGACTGGATCCACACCGGCGGGGCGTGGCAGCGCCACCCCAACCGCCACGGCGGCGGGCGTGGCGGCAGCGGTGGATATCACGGCGGCCACGCCGGAAATTCCGGCCGCGGCGGCGGCAATCACGGTGGTAACGGTGGCGGCCACGGCGGTGGGCACAGCTTCCGGTAGCCCTCGCCACCGGGGCTCGCCAGCCGGGCCTCACTCTCGACGAGGCGGCCAGGGAGGCGGCGCCTCCCCTGGCCGCCTCGGGTGCCAGCGGTCGGACCCTCCCCCTCCCCCGGGGCCATAATTGCCGCGGCCGCAAGGCGAGGAGCTGGCGAGATGGCACAGGAAACCCTGGTCGACCTGATCCGGGAGAACATCCGGGCGAGCTGGACGCGTCAGGCGCTGTCGGACTGGGAAGGGGCGACCCTGACGTACGGGCAGACGGCGGAGCGGATCGCCTACCTGCACGAGCTCTTCCGTGCGTGCCACATGGCGCCGGGCGACAAGGTCGCGCTCCTGGGACGGAACTCGACGGCCTGGGGGGTCACCTGGATGGCGGTGGTTACCTACGGCGCCGTGGTCGTTCCCATCCTCCCGGACTTCCGGCCCGACGACGTCCACCACATCGTGAACCACTCCGACGCCTCGTTCCTCTTCGTGGCCGACTCGCTCTTCACCGGGCTGGACGCGGCCAAGATGCGCGAGCTGAAGGCGGTCCTCTCTCTGGGCGACTTCCGGGTCCTCGCCTCCCGGAAGGAGAGTGTCTCGCGGAGCCTGGCGGAGGTCGCCGCCCGCCTCCCCGGCAGGCGGGTGCCGTACCCGGACCCGTCCCGTCTCGAGTGGACGGGCGTCGCCGGCGACCAGCTGGCCGCCATCGTCTACACGTCGGGAACCACCGGGTTCTCGAAGGGGGTGATGCTCCCGCACCGGAGCCTCCTGGCGAACGTCCGATACGCCCAGGCGAACATGCCCCTCGAGCCGGGCGACACCATCGTCTCCTTCCTGCCGCTGGCGCACGCCTTCGGCGTCGCCTTCGAGTTCCTCTTCCCCTTCATCTCCGGCTGCTCGATCACCTTCCTGGCGCAGACCCCCTCCCCGCAGGTGATCCTGAAGGCGTTCGGCCAGATCCGGCCCCGGCTGATCCTCTCGGTCCCGCTCGTGATCGAGAAGATCTACGCCAAGCGGCTCCGCCCGACCCTGGAGAAGGAGGCGATGCGGATCCTCATGAAGATCCCGCCGGCCCGGAGGATCCTGGACCGGAAGATCAGGGAGAAGCTGATCGGGGTTTTCGGCGGCCGCTTCCGCGAGATCGTGATCGGCGGGGCCGCGCTGAACGGCGACGTGGAGCGCTTCTTCAAGCGCATCGAGTTCCCGTTCACGTGCGGGTACGGGATGACCGAATGCGGCCCCCTGATCAGCTACGCGGGGTGGAAGGAACACCGAGCGGCCGGGGTGGGACGCGCGGTGGACACGCTCGAGGTGCGGGTCGACTCGCCCAGCCCGTCGACGGTCCCGGGGGAGATCCTCGTGCGCGGCGTCAACGTCATGGCGGGGTACTACAAGAACCCGGACGCGACCGCCGCGGCGATCGATGCGGACGGGTGGCTCCACACCGGCGATCTCGGCGTGATCGACGCGGACGGGTTCATCTTCATCCGGGGCCGGTCGAAGACGATGTTCCTCGGGCCCTCCGGCCACAACATCTACCCCGAGGAGATCGAGGCGAAGCTGAACAGCCTCCCCTTCGTCGGGGAGTCGCTCGTCCTGGAGCGGAACGGGAAGCTCTTCGCCCTCGTCTATCCGGACCTCGAGCGCGTCGACGCGACGAAGCTGCACGAGCGGGACCTGGTGACCCGGATGGAGAAGAACCGCCTCACCCTGAATCGCTCGCTTCCCGCGTGGGCGGCGATCTCGCGGATCGACGTCTACTCGGAAGAGTTCCAGAAGACGCCGACGAAGAAGATCAAGCGCTTCCTCTACGCCGGCGCCGCCTGACCCGCCGTCACGAGCGGAGGGATTCGGGCCGCCGGCCGGGAGGCCGGGTAACCCGACGTAGTCTTTCGGGACAATCCGGCACGGCTGTCTGACCTGACGACGCCGTATCCCCCGTTCGGGCTACAGACAACGAGCACAAGAGGGTCTGCTATGATCGTCATCATGCAGCGGGATCCCAGCCAGCCGGCAGCGCGGGCCGACTATGCGGTCCGACTCGCGGTCTCTCCCGCCGAGCGGGACCGGGTCTACCGGTTCCGGTACGAGGGCTTCGCCACCGAGTACGGCCGGTGGCCGAACCCGGGGCTCGGCGCACGCCGCATGATTCGTGGCGAGGCCGACGAGCGGGCCACGGTCTTCTTCGTCGAGGTGGAGGGACGGGTCGTCGCCACGCTCCGGCTCCGCTTCGGCCATCTCCCGCCCGAGTTGCAGGAAGGTTTCGACGCGAAGCGGTTCGCCGGCTCGGCGGGAGGCTCGATGGCCCTGGCCGACGAGATCCTCGTCTCCCGGATCTACCGGAAGGCGTCGCTCCTGGAGTCGATGCTCGCGGCCGCCTCGGCCCGGTGCGAGGAGAACCGGGCCCTCCTCCTCTTCTGCCATGCGCGGCCCGACGCGGTTCCGGCCTTCCGGGCCGCCGGATTCCAGGAGGCCGGCATTCCCTTCGAGCACCCGGAATTCGGTCCGAGGGTGCCGCTCGTCCGGTTCCTCTCGCCGGACGTCAGCGGATAGCCGCCCGACCGAGGGGGTGCAGCAGCTGCTCGGCGAATCGCTGTGGTTCGCCGGAATCGCAGCGTCCGCGAAAGTCGGGACCGCACGGGCCTCGACGCAGCGGAGAAGACGCGTCTCCCGAATGAGCCGTCGGACCTCGGCGCGAGCTTTCGGTCGCCGAGGTGAGGTCGTTTCCTGTTCAGCAAGAGGCCGGAAGTCGTCAGTGTGACAGGTGCCGACTGAGCGGACGGAGCGCCCTGGCCATCGGTGGCCGGCGCCCCCCGTCGAACGGAGACGCTTCGTCCGGCGCTGTGCTGTAATTCAGGTTGATCCGTGAACGCCCCTGACCTGGACCGCCTTTTGCCCGAGGCGTACGACGAGCTCCGCCGTCTCGCGGGGCGGGCCATGCGCGACCAGCGCCCGGACCACACGCTCCAGCCGACGGCTCTCGTCAACGAGGTCTACCTGAAGCTCGCCGGGTCGGCACACCAGCCGGTCGACCGGGCCCACTTCATGGCCACGGCGGCGCGGGCGATGCGCCAGATCCTCGTCGACCACGCCCGGGGACGCGCCAGCGAAAAGCGGGGATTCGGCGCTGTCAAGGTGACGCTGTCACTCGCCGAGACGCCTGCCGCCCCGCAGATCCTGGACCTCCTGGCCTTCGACGAGGCGCTGGGCCGTCTCGGCGCGCTGGACGAGCAGCAGGTCCGGATCGTCGAGATGCGCTATCTCGTGGGGCTGTCGGTGGAGGAGACGGCGGAGGCCCTCGGGGTCTCCCCGCGGACCGTCAAGCGCGACGCGGCCATGGCCAAGGCGTGGCTCTTCCGGGAGCTGGGGCTTGCCGGCGGCGTCTGACCCCGAACGGTACCGGCGCCTCCGCGAGCTGTTCCACGAGACGGTCGAGCTGCCGGCTGCGGGGAGGGAAGAGCGTCTGGCCGTCCTCGCCCGGTCCGATGCGGAGATGGCGGCGGAGCTGAGGTCGCTGCTCGACGCCCACGCGGCCGCGGGGGACTTCGTCTCGAGGGGGCTCGCCGCGCACCAGCAGGCTCTCGACGAGGAGGTGGGGGCGAGCCTGGTCGGGCGGCGCCTCGGCGCCTACCGGCTCGAGAAGCTCCTGGGGCGCGGGGGGATGGGGCTGGTCTACCTGGGGCGCCGCGCCGACGCGTCGTTCGAGCAGCGGGTGGCCGTCAAGCTCCTCCGGCCCGAGCTGGCCTCCCCCGACCTGGTCCGCCGGTTCCAGACGGAGCGCCAGGCGCTCGCCAACCTGGCCCACCCGAACATCGCGCGGCTCCTGGACGGCGGCGAGACCGAGGACGGCCTTCCCTACTTGGTCATGGAGTACGTCGAGGGGGTGCCGCTCGAGGAGCACTGCGCGGCGAAGCGCCTCTCCGTCGAAGAGCGTCTGGCCCTCTTCGCGACGATCTGCGGGGCGGTCGAGGAGGCGCACCGCAACCTGATCGTCCACCGCGACATCAAGCCGGCCAACATCCTGGTCGACGCGGGCGGGACGGTGAAGCTCCTCGACTTCGGCATCGCCAAGCTCCTCGACGAAGGGGACGACGAGGGGCGTGCGGCGACGAGGGCCCTCGGCTACGCCACCCCGGCGTTCGCGAGCCCCGAGCAGCTCGCGGGCGGCGCGATCACGACGGCCACCGACGTCTACGCTCTCGGCGTCCTCCTCTACCGGCTCCTGACGGGGCGCCACCCCTACGATCTCTCCGGCGTGACGGGGCCCGAGGTGGTCCGGATCGTCGGCGAGTCGGAACCGGCTCCGCCTTCCAGTGCCGTGCTGGCGGCCGGCGGGTCGCCGCCCGGGATGCCGGAGCCGCGGCGCCTTTCGCGGATGCTGGAGGGCGACCTCGACCAGATCGTCCTCAAGGCGCTCCGGAAGGAGCCCTTGCGGCGATACCCCTCCGTGGCCGAGTTCGCCGCTGACGTCGGGCGCTATCTCGGCGGGCACCCGGTGATGGCGCGCCCCGACACCGCCGGTTACCGACTCGGCCGCTTCGTCCGCCGCCACCGGCTGGCGGTGACGATTGCGGCGGTCGTTGCCTTCGGGCTCGTCGGCGGGCTCCTCGCCTACGCGCGCCAGGCGCGGCTCGCGAGAGAGGAGGCGGATCACGCGAACGTCGAGCACGCGAAAGCCGATCAGGTCCTGGCGTTCATGGAGAAGATCCTCTCCTCGGCCGACCCGGCCCAGGGCGCCGGCCGCCGCGTGACGGTGGCCGAGGTCCTCGACGGCGCATCGGCCCGGCTGACGGCCGATCTGGCGGGGCAGCCGGAGATCGAGCGGACGCTCCGGAAGACGCTCGGCGAGACCTACCTGAACCTCGGGCTCCTCCCCGAGGCGGAACGCGAGCTGCGCCGCGCCCTGGCGCTCTCCCCGGCAGGCGCGATCGCCGAGCGGGAGCGCCTTGCGAAGGCCCTGGCCGACGAGGGGAAGTTCCAGGAGGCCACGGCCGAGGTCGAGAGGGCCCTCGCGCTCTGTAGGGCGCTGTCGAAACCGGAGGTCGCCTGCGCCTACGCCCTGGACCTCAGGACCCTCGTCCTCCAGAACCTCGGAAAGACGAAGGAGGCGATCGAGGTCGGGCGGCAGGCCCTCGCCCTCCTGGAGGGCTCGTTTCCGGAGGAGAAGGGGGAGCTGGCAGCGGTCCTGAACAACCTTGGCGTCTGTCACGGGAACCAGGGGGAGTTCGCGGTCGCCGAGGGCTACCACCGCCGGGCGCTGGCGGCGTCGATCGACGCCAAGGGAGAGCGCCACCCGCTCACGGCCGACCTGACGAACAACCTGGCGGGAATCCTCGACATGCAGGGGAAGTTCGCCGAGGCCGAGCCGCTCTACCGCAAGGCGATGGAGCTGCAGGAGGTGCTCCGCGGGGAGCGCCACTTCGAGTTCATCCGGACGCTGACGAGCTACGCCAACCTCCTCTGGCTGATGAAGCGCCCCGCCGAGGCCGAGCCGTTCGCCCGGAGGGCCCAGGTACTGAGCTCTTCCGCTCTCGGCCCCGAGCACCCGATCGCGGCCTACGCGGAGAACACCTTCGGCTCGGTCCTCCTCGACGTCGGCAAGCCGGCGGAGGCCGAGGAGCACATCCGGAGGGCCCTCGAGGCCAGGCGCCGCAAGCTCCCGGCCGGACACTGGCTGATCGCCAGCGCCCAGTCGAACCTTGGCGCGGCGCTGCTGGGCGAGCACCGGTACCCGGAGGCCGAACGGGAGCTGACCGAGGCCTACGCCATCCTGGCCAAGGACCGCGGCCCCGCTCACGAGAAGTCGCTCCTGACCGCGTCCCGCCTCGCCCTACTCCATGCCGCGACCGGCCGAACGGCCGAGGCGAAGCGGTACCGGGAGCTGTCAGTGCCGCCGACGCCGGCCGACCCGGTTCGCTGAGGCGCCCTCCCGACCGGCTTCAGGGCTCGAGGTGGTGGCCCCTCCCCCGGCCGCTTTCTCGTTCTCTCTTCCAGAAGCCAGGAGAGGAGACCCATGCGAATCGTCCGATCGGGCGCCGCCCGACTTGCCCAAATCGTTCTCCCGAATAGCCTTGCGGGCTTCCAGCGGACCGGCGGGACGCTCCTTGGCACCCCCCTTCTTCGCTGCCTCGCGCCGCTCCTCGCCCTCCTGGTCTTCCTGATTTTGCCGGCCGGGAGCCTCGCCCAGACGGTGACGAGCGCCCCCATCGCGCAGGTCCTGACCGCCGGGTCGGTGGTCGCCATCGCCGAGCAGCCCGACCACAAGATCATCGTCGGGGGCGGCTTCTCGTCCGTCAACGGGGTCCCCCGGCAGAACCTCGCCCGCTTCAACGCGGACGGCTCGCTCGACATGGCCTGGAACCCGGCGCCGATGGGACAGGTCAGCGCGATCGTCGTGAACGGCGCGAACGAGATCTTCGTGGGGGGCAGCTTCACGGCGATCGGAGGGGCGAACCGGATCGGCGTCGCGAAGCTCTCGGCGAGCGGGGCCGGCGCCGCGGACCCGGCGTGGAACGCCGCGATGAACCCAGGGGCCCAGGGCGTCCGGGCGCTGGCGCTCGACGGCCTCGGGAACCTCTACGTGGGGGGCGACTTCGCGCAGCTCGGCGGCCAGCCGCGGAGCAGGATCGCCCGCCTGACCTCCGCCGGCGTGGCCGACCCGGTATGGAACCCCGGCGCCGACGGGCTCGTCCGATCCATCGCGCTCGACGGCTCCGGCAGCGTCTTCGTCTGCGGGGGGTTCAGCAACCTCGGTGGCGTGCCGCGCCACTACGTCGCGAAGATCGGCGCGGGAGGCGTCGTCGACCCGGTCTGGAACCCGATGCCGACCATCCCGAGCGTCTCGGGGCCGTTCACCTCCGTGGACACCGTCGCCTTCGACCCGGTCTCGGGCGGGCTCTACGTCGGCGGGTATTTCAGCGCCCTCGGCGGCCAGCCCTGGGTGAACCTGGTGCGGCTCTCCACAGCGACCGGCGCGGCGGCTCCTGGATGGGCTCCGGTGCCGACAGGTGAGGTCGTCGCCGTCGCGGTCGACCCGGCCGGGAACGTCTACGCGAGCGGGGTCTTCGGCACGATCGGGGGGCAGACGCGGCCGGGGTTCGCGAAGGTCTCCGGGACGACCGGAATCGCCGACGCCTCCTGGGACCCCCTCGGGGCCTACTTCTCCAACGCCCTCGCCGGCATGCTCAACCTGACCGGCCCCGCCGTCTCGGCGATCTCGGTCGCCAGCAACGGGAAGGTCCTGGCGGGGGGCAGTTTCGGGAGCATGGGGGGACTCACGAAGAGCGCCTTCGCCGTCCTCTCCCCCTCCGGGCAGGGGGCGGCCGACCCCGCCTACGGGTCGGCCCAGGTGCCGGGGCGGGTCCTCGCCATGGTGCGCGACGGCGCCGGACGGACCGTCATCGGCGGCGTCTTCCAGTTCATGGGCGACGGCGTCACCGTGCGGAACAACATCGCGCGGCTCCTCCCCGACACGACGCTCGACACCACCTGGGCCCCCGAGGCGAACCTCGAGGTCGACGCCCTCGCGGTCGATCCCGCGAACAACGTCTACGCCGGAGGGGTCTTCAGCGCCATCGGCGGCCTGTCCCGGAAACACCTCGCCCGGCTCGCGGCGTCCGGCGGAGCCGCCGACGCGGCCTGGGATCCGGCCCCGGACGACCGGATCTGGAGCCTGGCAGTCGACGGACCGGCGGGCCTGCTCTACGCGGGGGGGTACTTCACGTCGATCGGCGGGCAGCCGGTCCCCCACCTCGCGAGGGTCTCGACGGCCGGGGCGGGGGCCGCGGACTCCGCCTGGAAGCCCTCTCCCGACGTCGGGAACGGCTACGCAAACGTGGGCGCCCTCCTCCTGGACAACGCGGGACATCTCTACGTCGGCGGCACCTTCCTGACGATCGGCGGGCAGTCCCGTTCCGCGCTGGCCCGGCTCTCCACGACGGGGACCGGCGCGGCGGACGGTTCGTGGGCGCCGAACGCCACCGAGGGGGGCTCCGGCGCCGCAGCGAGAGTCTCCTCCTTCGCGGTCGACGGCTCGGGACACCTCTACGTCGGAGGGTATTTCGACGCGATCGGCGGAGCGGCGCGAAAGAACCTCGTCCGCCTCTCCACGGCGCCCGGCGCGGCGGTGGACGCCACGTGGACCCCTGAGCCGAACGGCCCCGTCTACGCGATCGCCCTTGACGGCGGGGATGTTTACGTCGGAGGCGGCTTCGCGGGGCCCACCTACGTCTGGGGCACCTTGTCCGGGACGTTCGGGATTGGGGGGGCCAAGCGCGACGGCGTGGCGAGGATCCCGGCCAGCGGCAACGGTGCGGCCGACTGCACCTGGATCGCGAATACCGACAACGGAGTTCCGGCGCTCGTCGTCGACGGGCCCGGGGAGATCTCGATCGGGGGGAGCTTCGTCGCCGTACTGGGGGCGGCACAGAGCGGCTTCGCACGCCTCACCGGCTCCGGGGCGGGGTGCACCGTCGCGGTCGCCTCGGTGAACGGAGGGATCGACCCCTCCGCCGGCGCCCCCTTCACCCTGACGGTCGAGTCGCGCGACCGGCTCGGCTTCCCGCAGAACGTCGTCGGAGCGACCGGCGTCGGCCTCGGCGTGACGACCGGCACCGGCTCCCTGAGCGGGACGACGTCGTGCCAGGTGCCGGCCGCGGCCCACGCGTGCACGATGCCGGGTGTCGTCTACTCGAAGGTCGAGTCGGGCGTCGTCCTGACCGTCTCCCGGACGAGCGGCGACTCGCTGACGCCGGGGAACTCGACGCCGATCAGCTTCATCGCGGCCCTCCCCCCGATCCAGCTCGGAGTCCTCTCCGTGAACGGCGGCGCGGATCCCGTGGCCGGGACGCCGTTCCCCATCGTGATCCAGGCCCAGGACCTGCACGGGAACGGAGCGAACGTCGTCACCGACACGGCCGTTCAGGTAGGGGTGACGACCGGGACCGGATACCTCGTCCCGGCCGCGACGGTGAAGTGTCAGATCCCGATGGGGAGCAGCTCCTGCACGGCCTCGAACCTCGTCTACTCGAAGGCCGAAGCCGGCGTCGTCTTCACCGCGCTCGCCCCCTACGCCTCCGGCGTCATCGCGGGGGACAGCCAGGAGGTGAACGTCCAGGCCGTCGCGGGGAAGCACACGCTGACGGTCGTCGCCATGGGGAGCGCGGGTCGCCCCTTCGGAGAGACCGTCATCTCGAATCCCTCCGGGATCAGCTGCACCTCCGGCGTCTGCTCGGCGGCGTTCCCCGCCTGGACGCCGGTCACGCTGAGCTGGACGGCTCCGGCGGGGACCACCAACGTGCTGGCGAGCTGGACGGGGGCCTGCACCGGGCCGACGTGTGTCGTGACGCTCGACGCCGACAAGGCGGTCGGGACCCAGATCGCCGGCGAGATCACCGGCAATTTCCTCTACGCGAACTCGGAGGCGGTCCAGGCGACGACGACGATCGCGGGACAGAATACTCACCGCGTCGACCAGCCCGAGACGCGCATCGTCGGGAAGTACCAGGGGACCGTCGTTTACGACCAGACGTTCGGCGCGGCGTACGGCGACCTGGCGGTCCAGGCCGGCGTGCTGGCCGCGGGCGCTGCCGTCCGGGCCGCGGCGCACGATCCGTCGCTCCCGGTCTCGTCCCCGGTCCTCACCGCGAGCGGCGACACGCTCCTCTCGAGCGTTCGCAGCCTGAGCGACGTCGTAACCGGGACCCCGGCGGCGTACCCCGTGAACCTGGTCGTCGGTCCCGCCCCCCTCACGACCGGCGACCTCGGGACATGCACCGCCGTACGGTCCGGTTGCCCGCAGGCCCTCACGACTTACGGCGTGGGAGGGGCGGTGTATCTCTTCGACATGCTGACGGTCGACTTCTCCGCCCAGATCAGCCGCACGGTCGTCACCACGGAGACCCACCGCGTCGCCGCGACGTACGAGGTGACCGGCGGGACACTCCCGGCCGATACGGCGCTTTCCGGGCTGTCGGTCTCGGCCGGCGCACTGACGCCGCCGTTCGCCTCGGGGACGACGAGCTACACCGTCAGCGTCGCCTCCGACGTGGCGACGACGACCGTGACGCCGACGCTCCACGACCCCGGTGCCACCGTCACGGTGAACGGTCAGGCGGTGGCGAGCGGCACGCCCTCCCCCTCCCTCTCGCTCTCCCCGGGCGACAACGTCGTGACCATCGTCGTCACCGCCCAGGACCGGTCGACGACGCGGGCCTACTCGATCGTCGTCGCGCGGGACGGCGACGCTGCTCCGGCGGCCATCCCGACCCTCTCCCCGGCCGCGCTGGCGCTCCTGGCCGCCGGACTGGCCTGGGCGGCGCTGGGGATGCTGTACCGGAGGGGGTGAGGGCGGATGGCCCCTGGCGCCCGGTTCTCTCGTTCTCCCTTCCAGGAGCCCGAGGAGGAGAACAATGCAAACTGTCCGGCCGAACCCTGCCCGAACCGTCCAGCCAGCTCTCGAGAGTGGATTTGTTGGTCGCCGGTCGTTCGGAGGGTCGTCCGTTCGCTCCTCTGGCCTCGTCTTCCTCGCCCTCCTCCTCTCGCTTTCGATCGCGCCGCGGTCGGAGGGGGCTGTCGGCGGGACAGGGGGTTCCGGCACCACGTTCACCAGCTCGGTGTCGACCACGAAGGTCTACCACTCCACCTGGGTCACGCAGCGTGCGGACGTCGCCCGGACCCGGATCACCGCGACCGGCCCGAGCGGTGCGGAGGTCTACGACCAGACCTTCGACCTCCCGTTCTCCGACTCGACCGTCCAGGCGGCGGTGACGGCGGCCCGGCAGGCGATCGTCGCGGCAGCGGCCCCCGGGCAGCCGACGATCGCGGGCCCCACGCTCCAGTCGCACACCGTCTTCCTGGCCGACCGGCAGAGCGTCACGCAGGAGACCGGACGGTCGCCCGCGTCGAACACGACCGTCAACAGCATCGTCGGTCCCGCCGTGATCTGCGCCGGGATCGCGGGGAAGGCCGGGCAGCCGGTCCCGCCGAGCTGTGACCCGCTCGCGACGCCCCTCTGGATCACCGCCGGGGGAATGGACATCGACACCAACACCGTGAGCCAGGTCGACGTCACCCAGACGATCACGGTGACCGACACCTACCGGACGGCGGAGGAGTACCTCCTCAGCTCGACCGTCGCGGGAGCGGAGGTCGCGCAGGTCCCGACCCTGTCGGAGTCGGGATTGCTCGCCCTCGGCGTCGCCCTGGCCGGCCTGGGCCTCTCGCGGCTCCGGTCGGGCGGGGCGGCCTGCCTCCTCCTCGCCCTCCTGGCCGGGACGGCCGCGGGGCGCGCCACGGCCCAGACGATCACGCTCGCCTCCCGCGCCGTCCCCGGGTTCGCCTGGGACACGGCGGGCGGGACCAGCGCTCCGCTCGGGACGAGCGCGGACGGCTGCACCACCCTCTTCCAGAGCGTGGCGACCAACCTCGTCCCGGGGCAGGTGAACCGGAACGTCGGTAGCAACCTCTTCCTCCACGACCGGACCGCCGGGACGGTGGTCCTCGTCAGCCACGCGGCCGGAAGTCCCGCGACGACGGCAAACCAGGCAACATCGTCGGGCATCTTGTCGGCCGACGGGCGCTACGTCGCGTTCCTCAGCAACGCCACCGATGTCGTGCCGGGCTTCGTCAACGCCTCGGCTCCCTGCTACTACACGGATGGAGTCGGCTCGTCCTTGCAGCTCTACCTCTTCGACCGCGTCTCCGGGGGAATCGTCCTCGTGAGCCACCGGGCTGGATCGGCCACCACCAGCGCGAGCGAATGCCCGAGTTCCCCGGTCATCAGCGACGACGGCCGGTTCGTCGCGTTCCAGAGCACCGCGAACGACCTGGTGGCCGGGCAGAGCGGGGTCGTCGGGGGGACCGCCGTCTACCTGTTCGATCGCGACAACCCGGACTCCACTCGCCTCGTGAGCCACCAGGCCGGATCTCCGCTGGCTCTCGGGACCCTTCCGGCGCCGGTCTTTCCCGTGACCTGGGCGCACGGCACCGCCCCGTCGATCAGCGGCGACGGGGCGTACGTGTCGTACTACAGCGACGCCCTGGACCTCGTGTCGGGACAGGTCGGACGCTCGGGAGTCTTCCTGTGGGACCGGGCCACCGGATCGAATGTCGTCGTCAGCCGGGTCCCCGGGGCGGCCAGCCAGGTCGCTTCCGACCTGCTGCGGGCGACGTCGGGGACCGCCGGGCTCTTCGTCTCGGCCCTCTCCGCCGACGGGCAGTACGTCGCGTTCCCGAGCGGCGCTCCTGGCCTCGTGACGGGCCAGGTCGATGCGAATGGCGTGGCCGACCTGTTCCTCTTCGACCGGGTCCTCGGGACGAACGCCCTGGTGAGCCACGCCGCCGGGTCGGCCGTCACGGCGGCCTCCTGCTCCAAGGTCGAGAGCGACGCCCGGTACGGCTTCTCCGTCGCGTCCGACGGCTCCTGGGTCGCCTTTGCCAGCCAGGGGACGGGACTCGTCCAGGGGGCGACCGGGTCCGGGAACCTCCTCTACCTCTGGGATCGGGCCACCCGGAACATCCAGCTCGCCAGCCTGCAGGCCGGCTCGACGACGGCGGGACGCGCCGTGACCACGGGCCCGGTGATCAGCGGCGACGGCCGCCGGGTCGGCTTCACGAGCATGGCGGTGGACCTGGTCGCGAGCCAGGTGGACTCCGGGAACATCGACGCCTTCCTCTTCGACCGGACTGCCGGGGCGACCGCGCTCGTCAGCCACCGGGCCGGAGCGCCGGCGACCGCCAGGAGCGGCGGGCACTCCTCCGGCGTCTCCATCTCGCGCGACGGCTCGCGGGTCGTCTTCGGCAGTCCGGACACCGACCTGGTGGCGGGGATCACCGACGCCAACGCCTGGGCCGACGTCTTCTCGTACGACACCGCCTCGGGGACGAACTCCCTCGTCTCGCGGCGCGAGGCGACGCTCCCGTCGGCCACCGAGGGGGTGGAGAGCTACTCGTACCACCAGCCCCCGTCCTCCCTCTCGGCCGACGGGCGGTACGTCGTCTTCACCAGCACGGCCGCCCACCTCGTTTCGGGACAGGTCGACACGAACGGCTCGCTCGACGTCTTTCTCTTCGACAAGGCGACGCTCGCGACGACCCTCGTCAGCCGCCGCGCGGGGACCGCGACGACCGCGGGGAACGGCGCCTCGGACCGGCCGGTGATCTCGGCGGACGGCCGGCGGGTCGCCTTCCGGAGCACCGCCACCGACCTCGTGTCGGGGCAGGTGGAGCCGAACGTCGCGGCCAACGTCTTCCTCTTCGACCGGTCGACCGGCTCGACCCTCCTGGTCAGTCACTACGCCGGGGTGCCGGCCCGGGCGGGCAACCGCGACAGCGACCTCCCGGTGATCTCGGCCGACGGCCGGTACGTCGCCTACGTCAGCCTGTCGGGCAACCTCGTGGCCGGGCAGGCCGAGGGGTCCTTGAGCCCCCAGGACGTCTTCCTCTACGACCGGACGACGGGAGCGAGCACGCTGGTGAGCCACGCGAGCGCCTCGGCCGTCATCGCCGGCAGCTCGACCTCGTTCGACGCCTCGATCTCGGCCGACGGCCGCTACGTCGCGTTCACCAGCCGGGCCGCCGACCTCGTGGCGGGGCAGTCGAACCCCTTCGGAAGCCTCGCCGTCTTCCTCTACGACCGGACGACGGGGGGGAACGAGCTGGTCAGTCGGTCGACCTCCGGGCCGCTCGTTCGCGCGGATCTCGACTCGTTCCACCCGGTCGTCTCGGCCGACGGGAAGACGGTCGCTTTCTCCAGCCTCGCCGACGACCTCGATCCCCTCGTCCTCGACGCGAACCGGCTCCGGGACGTCTACCTCTACACGAAGCCGTAGCCCGGAGCCGCCCCTCTCCCGCCCGCCTGCATCCCCGGGGTGAGCGAGGCCGGGGGATCGCTCCGCCGGATTGCCCGTCTCGTTTCCAGCGGGCAGAGGCAGGGGGCGCGGAAGGACTTCAGTAGGAGAGGATCTGGAGTTCCGGAATCCGCTCGAAGTCCTTGAGGTTCCTGGTCAGGAGGGGTGCTCCCGCCTCGACCGCCGTCGCGGCGATCAACAGGTCCATCGTGCCGATCTTGACCCCCGCACGCTGAAGAGTCGCGAGAAGACGCCCGTACGTCGCCGGGAGACGGTCGTCAGGCATCACGGTCTCGAGGGAGCTCGAGAGTCGGGCCACCCGCTCGCGTTCGCTGGCCGGGTCGCGCGCGAGCTCGGCTCCGGCGGCCAGCTCGCAGAGGACGAAGACCGAGGCTCCGATCACCTCGTCGGGACGGGACTCCAAGAGCCTGGTCGCCGGGCCGTCCTGGCGGCGAGCCGCCTCCCTCATGAGGTCGACGAGAAAGGAGGTGTCGACGTGGATCACAGCTTCGGAGCCCGGGCCGGCGAGGACTTCCGGGCCCGGATCAGCTCGTCGACGGCGTCGAGAGCTGTCGGGCTCAAGGGGGTGGCTCTCGCCGTCACCAGGAGGTCCCGGGCGGTGCTGCGGGGGCCGAGATGGACCTTGATGACCTGGGAGAACGACATCCCCGGCCTCTTGCGCCGGGCCAGCAGCTCGTAGGCCTCGAGGTCGACCGTGATCGTCTTGACCGCCATGCACTGATCATGCATGAGCCGGAGCTACCTTTTCAAGACGAGCTGCCTCTCGGCTCTCCCTTCCGATCCCGCGGCCCCGGCGGGTCCCGGAGGGGCTCCGCGGGACACCGCTCCCGAGCGCCTGGCCCCTCCCGGCCCGGAATCTCGATTTCCTCACCAGGGAGCCCGAGGAGGAGAACCATGCGCGCCGTCCGTCGACCTGCCACTGGGGAGAGGGTGCCCGTCCAGGTGCCGGGCCCTGGACCGACACCAGCCACGGGGAGGGCATATTCCCCTGACGGGCGCGGGGCCTGTCTCGCCCTCCTTCTCGCGGCGCTCCTGGTCGCCACGCCGGCCGCGGCGATTGTCGCCGCGTCGGCCCCTCAGTCGGTGACGGTCTCGGACCTGGCCCTCCAGTTGCACGGGGTGACCCTCGTCTCGCGCGACAGCGCCGCCCAGGAACTGAGCCGCTCGACCCAGGCCTCCACCCTCGACGTGAACACCCTCGTCGGGCCCCAGATGCTCTGCACCGGCTACGCGCCGGGAAGCGGTCAGGTCGTCCCCCCGAGCTGCGACCCGGCCGCCGTCCCAGGGTTCATCTCTCCCGGGGGAATCCTCATCCTCTCCCGGGAGCTGGACACCACAGAGATCCGGCAAACGATCACGAACACCGACACCGACCGGACGACCGGGACGAACCTCCTGTCCAGCCGGTCGACGCGGGGACCGCTCGTCTGCGGCGGCTTCGACTCGTTCCACCCGCTCCTCTCGGCCGACGGGACGACCATCGCCTTCTCCAGCTTCGCCGACGACCTCGACCCGCTCGTCCTCGACGCGAACCGGTTCCGGGACGTCTACCTCCACACCAGGCCCTGACCGATCGGAGTTCGACATGAGCCGCAAAGCCCTCCTTCTCGCCCTCCTCGCTCTCCTGGCCGCACCGGCGGTCCGGGCCACCGTGATCTCGTCCGGCCTGGTGGCCACCACGACCTCCATGTCGGAGTCCGTCGTCTATCAGTCGGCCTCCGTCTCCACCCAGCGCGTGGACGTGGCGCGGACCCGAATCCTAGCCCGGGACGTCCGCGACGCGGTCGTCTACGACCAGACCTTCGACCTCCCCTTCGCCGACGCGGCGGTCCAGGCGGCGGTGACGGCGGCCCGCCAGGCCATTGGCTCCGCCTCGGCGCCGCAGTAGGCGACGATCTCGGGCCCGACCCTTCAGACGCACGCCGTGACGTTGGTGGACCGCGACGTCGTCACCCAGGAAGTGACCCGGACGCCGAAGCCTACCGTAGCCGTGAATACGTTCATCGGACCCATGGCCCTCTGCACCGGCTACGGCCCGTCCGTGGGGACCTTCGTGCCGCCCAGCTGCGACCCGTCCGCGCAGCCGACGATGCTCGACTCGGGCGGGGTGGACATCGACGTCCTCACCTCGATCACGCTCGTCGTGACCCAGACGATCACGAACACCGACACCTACCGGACGGCCGAGGAGTACCTCCTCACCGCTTCCGCGGCGCCGGCCGACACGGCGCAGGTCCCGACGCTCTCGGAATGGGGCCTCCTCGCCCTCGCCCTCGGCCTCGCCGGCGCCGGGTTCTGGCGGCTCCGGGCCGGTGGGCTGGCCTGCCTGCTCCTGACGCTCCTCGCCGGCGCGGCTACCGCGCCCCGGGTCTCCGCCCAGACGATCACGCTCGCGTCGCGGGCCGCGCCCGGCTTCGTCGACGACGCGGCGGGGGGGATGAGTGTGCCAATCGGGACCAGCAGCGACGGCCGGTACATCCTCTTCCGGAGCTACGCGATCAACCTGGTCCCGGGGCAGGTGGACCGGAACGGGGGCGACGACCTCTTCCTCCACGACCGGACGGCGGGGACGATCGTCCTGGTCAGCCATGCAGCGGGGAGCCTCGTCGATGCCGCGAACGTCCGGACCTCGACCGGCGTCCTCTCGGCCGACGGCCGGTACGTCGCCTTCCTCAGCTTCGCCACCGATCTCGTGGCGGGGTACGTCGAAAGCGTCCCCTCCTGCTCGACCTTGAGGGGGACCTTCTTTCGCGGGACCGCCGGGCAGCTCTACCTCTTCGACCGAGACAACCCCGGGTCGACCGTCCTGGTCAGCCACAAGGCCGGCTCCCCGCTGACACCGGGAATCTCGGGGGGCGGCTATCTCGGCGGTGGCCGTTTCCCGCAGATCAGCGGAAACGGGGCGTACGTCGCCTACTTCTCCAGCGCGATCGACCTCGTCCCGTCCCAGTCGGGCCAGGACGGAATCTTCCTCTACGAGCGGGCCACCGGCATGAACACCCTCGTCAGCCGAAAGGTAGGGACGACCAGCCAGGTCGCCGCCAACGGATACGGCTGGCTGTACGAAGCGCAGGGGCAGCCGCCGACGATCGACGCGATCTCGACCGACGGTCAATGGGTCGTCCATAGCAGCGACTCTACCGAGCTGGTCCCCGGGCAGGTCGACGTCGCCGGGACGACGGACCTCTTCCTCTTCGACCGGAGCACCGGGGCGAACGTCCTGGTTAGCCACGCCGCGGGGCTCCCCGCCATCGCGGGAGCCGCTCGGTCGGACGGGACGGCGATCTCGGCCGACGGACGGTTCGTCGCCTTCACGACGCTGGACAGCAGCCTCGTGGCGGCAGAGACGAACCCTCAGTACACCCTCGGCGTCTACCTCTTCGACCGAACAGCCGGGGCAAATACCCTCTTGAGCCGCTCCACCGCCGGGGCGCTCGTGAGGGCCGACGCCGACTCCTTCCACCCGCTCCTCTCGGCCGACGGGACGACGATCGCCTTCGCGAGCTACGCCGACGACCTCGACCCGCTCGTCCTCGATGCCAACGGTTTTCGGGACGTCTACCTCTACACCCGGCCGTAGCCTGGAGGGGCAAGGTGCGGACTCCCTCCGCCCGGCCGCGTTTTTTTCCGTCGGGATGTCCCGGCTGGCCCCCGCCGGCCCGATTTCCCGTTCTTCCATACAGGTACGCCATGAGGTTCCCGTCCCCCAGCCCCTTGGCGGGGCACTGCGCCCGCCAAGACAAGAAGGAGATCCCGATGCCAAAGCTCCCGATCCGCCTCCTAGCCGTCCTCAGCTCCCTGCTCCTGGCCGCCCCGGCTCAGGGGGCGATCCCGGCCACGGAGCGGACCGTCCTGGTCAATCTCTACAACGGGACGGGGGGCCCCGGCTGGACGAACGGCGCCGGCTGGAACGGGGCCGCGGGGACCGAGTGCGGGTGGTACGGCATCACCTGCGATGGCAGCTCGAGTCACGTCGTTCGTATCCTGTTGTCATCCAACAACTTGACGGGAACGCTCCCTGCGATCACCGATCTGACGGCGCTGGCCGTCTTCGACGTGAACACGAACGGCCTGGCCGGCCCGCTTCCCTCCTTGTCAGGACTGACGCAGCTCACCGACTTCAACGCGTCCTCCAACCAGCTCTCCGGTTCGCTCCCCCCCTCTCGAACCAGTCGAGCCTCGTGAATTTCGACGTGGAACATAACCTGATCACGGGGTCGATCCTGCCCCTCTCCGGCCTTCCGAACCTCCAGTACTTCGACGTGAGCTACAACCGGCTCACCGGCTCGCTCCCTGACCTCTCCGGGTTGACGAACCTCCGGAGCTTCTGGGCGACCTATAACCTCGAGCGGTATACGATCTACACGGGATTCACGGGCCCGATACCGGATCTGAGCGCTCTCGCCAATCTCCAGAGCTTCAATGTGTCGTGGAACTCCCTCTCCGGGCCCATCCCTCCGCTGGCCACCCTCAAGCAGATCCAGACGTTCGACGTGTCGTGGAACTCCCTGACCGGGTCCATCCCGCCGCTGGCCGGTCTCGACCAGCTCCAGTTCTTCAACGTCTACGACAACGGCCTGAGCGGCGAGGTCCCTTCGCTCGCGGGCCTGACGAGCCTCTCGTACTTCAATATCGGCTGGAACAGCGTCGGTCCGAGCGTGCCGCCGATCTCCGGGTTGCCGAATCTCCGCTCCTTCCTCGCCAGCGGGTGCTCCGTGGCCGGACCGATTCCCCCCCTCACGAACCTGCCGAAGCTCGAGGAGTACGACATCTCCTGGAGCGGGAACGTGACCGGTCCCTTGCCCTCCCTCCAGGCCCTCAAGGCGCTCAAGAAGTTCAACGCCCGCTCGATGAAGGTCTCCGGGGGGCTCCCTGACCTGGGCGGACTGACGAATCTCGAGAACTTTCAGGTTGCCAGCACCATGGTGTCCGGTCCGATCCCGTCCCTCGCCGGCCTCACTCAGCTCAGATATTTCGACGTTGGCTACAACCAGCTGACGGGCCTTCTCCCCTCCCTGTCCGACACGACCAACCTGCAGACCTTCATCGCCTGGAACAACATGCTGACCGGCTCGCTCCCGGCCCTGTCCCACCTGTCGAACCTCGTTCAGTTCTCGGTGGACCAGAACCAGCTGACCGGCCCGATCCCGAGCCTGGGAGGCCTGACGAACCTCCAGGTCTTCTCGGCGCCGTACAACGCTCTTTCGGGGGCGTTCCCCGACCTGACCGGTCTCACGAGCCTTACAGTATTCATGGTTTCGGACAACGAGTTGACCGGAACCCTGTTGACGTCGCTCGCGGCGTCCACGAACCTCCAGGACTTCGAGGTCCGGAACAACCACCTGACCGGCTCGCTCCCGGCGATCGCCGGCCTCTCGAAGCTGGACACTTTCTACGCGGA
The DNA here is from genome assembly GCA_903845115.1 of uncultured Acidobacteriota bacterium. GTDB lineage: Bacteria > Acidobacteriota > Thermoanaerobaculia > UBA5066 > UBA5066 > CAIMWE01. Next base: position 30,452 of record CAIMWE010000086.1, read on the forward strand.
CGGCAACGGTTTCACGGGCTCGATCCCGGATCTGACCGGCCTTCCGAAGCTCCGGTGGTTCGGCGTCAGCCACAACCAGCTGACCGGCACTCTGCCGGCGTTCACCAGCGTTCCGCGCCTCCAGGGCTTCGGGGCCGGTCACAACCAGCTGACGGGGTCGATCCCAGACTTCCGGAACACCGTCATGATCGGCTTCTCGGTCGAGTTCAACCAGCTCACCGGGAGCCTGCCGAACCTCGGGCTGACCATCGTCTGGTTCTTCGACGCCTCCGGAAACCAGCTGACCGGAGGGATCGGGTACATCCCGCCCTACCGCTTCGCCGTCTCGGGGAACAAGCTGACCGGGGGGCTCCCTTCCCTGGCGACCAAGACCTCGCTCACCAACTTCCTCGTCGACAACAACCAGTTCACGGGGGGGCCGCCCACCCCTCCCTCTCCCAGCAGCCTCGCGGCCGGCGGGTCGGCCCTCTGCCCGAACGGCCTCACGGCGACCCCCTCGGCGGCCTGGGACGCGGCCACGGGGAGGACCCCC